>DOKV01000215.1 GCA_003510765.1 Clostridiaceae bacterium
AAGAAAAAATATGTTAAGAAGGAGTGAGATAATATGTCTTACAACAATGCACTGATTTATCTAACAGATAACATAGGGATTGTTACAGACCTTGGACAAGTAGATACTTCAAGTATGCCATTTTATTTAAAAACTGAGTTTGAATATCGAAGAATTGAGATTTTAAGAAAAAAGATAATTTTAGCGATTCTTCGAATAAGTGGTGACATTACAATCGATAGACTTAAAAAAAGAAAAAATACAATGATGCAGTTCATCAATTCTGATGAATCAGTTGTTTTCGTTTTTGATGAGATTACTAACTATCAGAGAAGACGATTAATTGAAGAGCAATTGTCGTTTGTCGTACTTGGTAAAACAATTTTCATTCTTGAACTTGGCACAATTTTTTCAGAAAGAACAATAGCGAAGTATCATAGGCAAGTAAACCTTAAAGAAGAGCAAATGAAACCAACGACACAAGCATTATTCCTTTACTTAATTAGAACTCAGGACTTTTCATCATCGATGACGGAAATTGCAATTAAACTTTCGGTATCCATTATGTCCATATCCAGAGCATTTGCAGATCTAAGAAAATTAGGGCTCATAAAGCAGACCAACGAATCTGAAAACACTTCTTATAAACTAAATGGGAAGAGAAGCGAAGTTTGGGATAAGGCTCTGCCTGCCATGGCGAGTCCTGTGTTTAAAACGGTATATGTTGATCAGACAAGTTTAGAAAAGGAGCAGATAGAATTACTTTCGCTATCTGGAGAATCAGCTCTGTCCAGATATTCAATGCTATCAGCCCCAAAGAATACTGTGTATGGGATTCATAAGAACCTGTTTGCTGCGAAATTCAAGAACGTGATAATATTGCCAATTAGAGATGAGAATACAATCACCATCCAGCTCTTAACTCACTCCCTTTTTACCAGAGGCGGCTGTTTTGATGAACTATCTACCGCACTAATACTAATTGATGAACCAGATGAACGCGTTAATGGTGAAGTGGAAAGCATGCTTGATCATTATTTTGGAGAAGAGGTCACTAATGAGTAAAGTTAAGGCAATTGGAAAAAGAGAACTTGACACCTTCAAGTTTCATTTTAATGAATATAAAGACCAGTATGTGCTTATAGGTGGGAGTGCGACGAAATTAGTGCTTGAAGAGGCGGATTTAAACGCTCGAGCCACTAAAGACCTTGATATCGTCCTATGTACGAAAGCTTTGACTAGAGAATTTGTCATCAAGTTTTGGGAGTTCATCAAAGCGGGCGGATATGAGATTAAGAGACGCTCAAATGGGAATAGCATTTATTACCGATTTGAAAAGCCGACTGACGAGAAATTTCCCTTCATGATTGAGCTACTTTCTGAAAAAGTTGAGTATTTCGAAGAAACGAATCAAACAGTGCTACCGCTTGTGGTAAATGATGATATTATCAGTTTATCCGCAATCATTATGAACCGTGAATATTATGATTTTCTCATGTCGAACAAGACCGAACTCGATGGAATTATAATCGCAGATGAAAGGTTATTAATTCCGCTTAAAGTTTCTGCATATCATGATCTCCGTAGAAGAAGAGAAGCGGGTGAGAACGTCAAAGGCGACGATATTAGAAAGCATAGAAACGACGCTATAAGGCTTTCTGTTCTTCTTACTGATGTTCCCATGAATAATGTGCCAACTATCATTAGAGACGAAATTAGAGTATTTACTGACGAATTATCCGATGATGGCAGCTTATTGAGAAACTTAGGAATAAACTCATTAAGCATTGAGTCAATAAAGAACCTACTGAGAAGTGTTTATAACGTTTTTTAGTATTTCACTTTCGGCATAATTTAAACAAAAAGAACAGGTAGCTTCATAACATAATTAAAACACTATTTTCATTTTAGAAGAGACCATCGGGAAAGTACCTAATTGACCTCTAAAAAGAACAAACATGACGAAAAGCTAGAAATGCCGTTTATGTTGGGCCCTTTCTAGCTTTTTTATATGGATTTTGTTTTTGTCTCAGTTATGTCTAATTTTTGAGCATGACAAAAACAGGGTTGATCCAGAGGCAATTGTTATAATTAGGTCATGCTGTTTGTCATTTTTTCCTTCCAAGAGCCCGTATGCTCCAGCTTTCTTGTAAGCGCTACTCCATCGGTCCCGAGTACTCTTAATCCTCTTAATCCCAAGAACCTCTATCGGGAAGCCATGGGTCTCGAAGATATCTATTGCCAACTTTCTCTATTTGTAGGATTTGATGAAAATCTCTTTAAACACTTCCGTGTATAGGATGCATTTTGGGCTAACGGATTGGACATAGAAGTTCTTTGACAGTTCTTCCACTTCTTCTTTTGCAAACAGTTTCTTGCTCATCTGGTTACCCTCCTCAATCCTAGCCTAATTTTCTCCCAGTACAACAAAACTACCCTATAACTTAGCAACCTTTTTGGGGTTATCTATGTTATAGGGTATATATTGTTGCCTGGTTTTGCAAGGACTCCTTTTTGCCTTTTACAAGCTAGGATCTTTCTGCTCTAAAAGGGCCTCTCTTATGTTAAAATACTCTTCTCTCTTCATGGAATAACATCGGTCATCCACGATTTCTCCATCCACTAAAATAGAGCATGCTCGAAGGACGCCTTCAAAATGAAAGCCTGCCTTTTCTAAGACTCTTTGAGATTGCACATTAAAGGGATAATGATAAGCAGAGACTAGGTTCAGCTGAAGGGTCTCAAAGGCATAGGCCAATAGTCCCTCTAGTGCTTCAGGCATATAGCCTTTTCCCCAATACCTACTGGAAAGCACATAACCCACCATCTTTGCTCCTTTATATTCTCTTTTACGATCTTCATGAAGACCTAAGGAGCCTACTACTTTACCGGAAGCTTTTTCCACCAAAGCAAAGACTTCGTCTCCTGCCATGAAATTTCCCAAGATATCTTTGGATTCTTCTAGTGTGGCATGGGTTTTCCACCCTGCAGGAGGGCCTACTTTGGGGTCTTTGGCATACTCATGGAAATCTTGAAGATCTTTCTCTTCAAAGGGTCGCATTACTAATCTTTTGGTCTCTAGCATCATTTCCTCACCTCTTTATATATCTATCATACCGTACATTCCCTTTTAGGCATACCATTAGAAGACTCAAGAATTGCTATTTTTTAGGGTGATGGAGTTCTTATCAAAGGTCAAGATCCCTTCTTCTCTTAACTTTTGTAATTCTCGGCTCAAAGAAGTTCTCTCGACCAAAAGCTTTTCCGCCAATTGCTTTTTACTCATGGACAGCATCACTTGGCTGGTCCCTGTTTTATCAGCTTCTTTTTCCAAATAGCTGAGAAGCCTCTTTCTTAAGGTGGTTTTGGACAATGCTTTGATCTTCTCTGTGAGCAAGATGGTTTTGTCTGAAATCGCATGAAGGTATCCCATCAAAAAATCCTCTTCCTTCAAAAGAAATAAAATTCCTTCTTTGGAGATCCGAAGAAGCACTGTATCTTCCCGAGCAAATAGTGTCATGGGATAGAAGGGAGCTTTAGAAAATAAAAGGTTGGCCCCAAAAAGATCTCCTGTGAAAAACTGTTCAAAGTGTAGCTGACTACCTTCTTCTTCCAAGTGATCTATGGAAATTTTCCCCTGAACTACTACATCTACGGTGCCTACAGATTCTCCTTGGATACAAATACAAGCATTCTTCGCATATTTTCTTCGCTCCACAGGATGGGCTTCTAAAAAAGCCATGAGTACATCCTCTGCCAGAGCATCAAAAAGCGGGATTCTCTGTAGATCCTGTAAATATTCCTTGAACATTCTTCTCCCCCCCAAATATGTTACATCGGTAACGCCTTATCTTAGATATGGCCAGTATACTGTAGTTATTATGGAAAAGAAAGAGGAGAACACAATGTTAGAAACCATTTATACCTATTCCCTAGAAGATGGTAAAAAAGTAGAAAAGCTTTTTGACCACCCCCATGCCATGATCAATCATATGGTGTTCCCAAAAGGGGAAGGCCTACCTGAACATTTTTCCAATTCCAATGTTTATATGGTCATCGTGAGAGGTACCTTAACCCTTCAATTAGGCGATCAAGAACCCCATCATTATCAAAAGGGAGAACTGGTGAACATCCCCTATAAAGTAAAGATGAATGTGGGGAACAGCCACCAGGAAACCTTAGAGATCTTTGTGATCAAAGCCCCTACACCACTGAAATATCTAGAGGATCTGAAAGGATAACCAAAGAAAACCCCATAGAAGAACCAAGGAGAAAAAGAGGATAGACCCCACACCAGGGGCCTGTCCTCTTTAAACTTTTGAGAGCTTTCTTCCCTCAAAATCCATCCTCTCCCAACAGCTCCACAAACCGCACGTAAGCATGCTCTGTTATGAACACTTCTCCATGACTTTTCTCCACCAAGAAGAGCTTTTGCAGCCCTTTCTCGCCCACAGGAAGGACCATCTTGCCTTGGGGCTTCAACTGTGCCACGAGAGCCTTTGGTATTCTCCTACCCGCTGCTGTGACCATGATCCGGTCATAGGGTCCTTTCTCTGGCCATCCATAGGTCCCATCGGCTACTTGTTATTGGATATTTGCCATGCCCAATTCTTCTAAGCGCTCTCTTGCTTCTTTTTGCAGCGCTGAAAGGCGCTCCACCGTATATACCTCTTTGGCCACCAAAGAGAGCAGTGCCGTTTGATACCCAGATCCAGTCCCAATTTCCAGGACGCGATGCTCTTTGTCCACCTGAAGAAGCGCTGTCATTTTCAGTACCAAGCTAGGCTGAGAAATGGTTTGGCCCAGGCCGATGGGTAAAGGTTTGTCTAAGGTTGCTTCTCCCTTCCATGCCTTGTGCAGAAAGAAGGCACGGTCTAGGGACTTAAATTTTTCCATAAGAAACGTCTCCATCATCATTTCCCCTCCTTGCCTACACATTACCACAAAGAGACGACAATGCAAGAAAGGGAGAGCCTCCGCTCATAGAGCGCTTCTCTCCCTTTTCTAGATCAGACGGATCATTACTGATGATTTCTACAGTGATGGGCATGTCCTTCTTCATGATCATGACCTGCACAAGGCACTCCTGTGGACAAAAGCTCTCCTGCTACATAAGCCTTTAGTGCGGCCTCCGGATCTCCTTGAACCCCACTAATCACTTCTATATTACCAGCTTCAAGCTTTTTCACAGCCCCTTCACCAAGGCCTCCTGTGAGAAGTACGGATACCTTTTCCTTCAGGAGTAGTCCTGGCAATGAGCCTTTCTCCCGTTCTGGACGCTCCAAAAAACCAAGGGCCTGTACCTCATTCTCTTTTTTTTCAAAGAGAAGAAACCCTTCACTTTGTCCAAAATGCGCCGATACCTGTTCTTCAAGAATAGCCACTGCGATTTTCATGTTCTTTTCCCCTTTTCTTGTTTATTCACAGCCACAAGGGTT
Organism: Clostridiaceae bacterium; assembly: GCA_003510765.1. GTDB lineage: Bacteria > Bacillota > Clostridia > Clostridiales > Clostridiaceae > Proteiniclasticum. Next base: position 5,418 of record DOKV01000215.1, read on the forward strand.
TTCTTCTAAATTTTGGCAGCACCCACGCTTTTGTCCATTTCTTTCACTACAGCGTCTTTGCCCTTCTCCAATTTTCACTTCTCCACCTTCAATTTTTAAGGTGAGACCAAAAACCAGTACCTCAGAAAGCTTCTTTCTTGCTGTAGCATAAATGCTTTGTACCGTGGTTCGTGCGACGCCCATGATGGCTGCACATTCTTCTTGGGTCAATCCTTCATAATCCATGAGTCTGATGGCTTCATACTCATCTATAGTCATCACCAGCACTTCTTCCCCCTGGTGAGCCTTCTTCATAGGACCAAAAGTATCAATCTCTGGTACGCAGCAAACTCTTCTCCATTTCATGGGTCTTGCCATGGTTTCTTCCTCCCTCAGGACCATCTAGGTCCATTCTACTCTTTTTATGACATATGTCAATAATTTAACTTACTCAAAAATGATCTGATTTCGTTCATTATATAAGGTTCTATAACCAAAATAAAGGGCAGAAAACACCGATAGACACACCACGGTGGTGATGGCAATCATGATGGCGATTTGATAAAGTATGGCCGTCATGGGTAAGGTCCCCGACAAAATCTGTCCCGTCATCATGCCTGGTAAAGAGATGATGCCCATACCCAGCATGGAATTCATGGTAGGTAGTAGCGCTGTCTCTAAAGCATTGTTCACAAAGGGGAGTAAGATTTTTCTTGGGGCAACCCCCACATAAAGAAGCGACTCGATGCGATTTCTTTGCGCGGCGAGACTCTCTCTAAAAGTTTTCAAAGCAAGGGTTAAGCCTGTCATGGCATTCCCAAAAATCATACCGCTGAGGGGAATGGTGTATTGAGGATTAAAGAAATCCATACCTACCACTATTTGTACAAAGAAAAAGACGACTAGGGTCCCTGCGCAAGCTAAAGAAAGACCAATGGCCAGTTTAAACTTCTGATTAATCCCTTTGTTTTTCCCGAGTACCCGCAAGGTAGCAAAAGTGGTCATGGCCAGAATGTAGGCCACGGTGAAAAGCGGATGGGGATTCCCCAAAATATAGGTCAACACAAGACCTGCCAGCACCAACTGAACCGTCATCCGGAAGCTGGCCAAGAGCAGTAGTTTTGTTTGGTTGATCTGGGCCTTCTTCATGATGAAGAGTACCACCAATAGGAGGAGATAAATGATGGCAAATTGCCCTATGGTCATTTCAACAACCCCCATACTAAGCCCCTCCTTTCTTTACATCGATGATGTGATCCGCAAAGGACGCCGACAGGGCATCGTCATGGCTTACAATGACCATGGTCATGCCCTTTTCCTTAGCAAAGACCTTAAGATCCGCTAATAAAGCTTTAGAGGTGGTAAGATCCAGCGCTGAGGTGGGTTCATCCATTAAAATCACCTCTGGCGCTAAGGAAATACAGATGGCGATGTATACCCTTTGTCGCTCACCTCCAGACATGCTGGTGGCTGAAGCATTCAAATCAAAGTCTAGATGACAAAGCTTGAGATACTTCTGTATGGTTTCATCACTGGGCGTGTCCATCTCTCGATATCGATAATACTCATGAAAATTTTCCCGAATACTCAGATCAAACAAATACACATTTTGCCCAATGAGAATCACCTCTTTTCTCAGGGTCACCGTATCCATCTCTGCAAGGTTTCTCCCTTTATAAAAGAGCGCTCCACTGGATGGACTGACACTGGCATTGAGAAGCTTTAACAAAGTGCTTTTTCCTGCGCCACTGGGTCCTTTGATGAAGGTAATCCCTTCCTTGGGAATTTGCACATGGCCATAGGTCAAAATATCTTTAAATCCAGGATTTTGAATGTCAAATAAACTTTCCATGATTACCTCACTTTACCTATATTCTCCATCTATCTTATCACAATCCTTCCCCTAAAGCTTTACATGAGGATGAGACAAAACACGATACAACCTTTAACCGATGCTCTTCTTTGCTCTTTTTTGAGTATTGCCTAGGTGTAGTTTTGTTTCTTTCGCTGAATTTCACCCCAAACATTCTTTTTCTTTTTGTACCCAATGAAGGCTGTGGCCCGGACAAAGGATAACATATAGCGATACAATGCTGTTTCAAGGGTGACCATCAGTAGCGCTTTCAAGATATCTGATCCATGAAGTTTGATACCTTGGCTATACACCCTTTGTAAAAAGGCCGTCATACTTAATAAAATGTTATAGCCTGTATAAATGAGCAGTAGCCGAATCATGAAGGGTACAAATAACAAGTTCAGCTGCCAAGCAAGGATAATATTGAGAATGCCCAGGACCTCAATATAGGGAGACCACAGTTCAAAAAATAAATAATAATAGTATGAAAAGCTTCTGGAGAACCCAGCTTTAAAGGGATTGGCCAACTCTTTATACTTACTTAAGGATTGATAAAGACCTAAATACCATCTTTTTCGTTGCTTCATCACATCTTTTAAGGAAGAAGGAGATTGACTCCAACAAATCGCTTTGGGTTCATAGGCAATTCTACACTGCCTTTGATTATTGATACAGTAGGCATTGATCTTCATAACCAGTTCCATGTCTTCTCCCAAAGTATCTATACTGTATCCCCCCACCGCCATCAAAACATCCTTCCGAAACAGCCCAAAAGCCCCAGAAATAATGAGATTCGCATTGAACTGGTCTAGTAAGATTCTTGAAGCGAGAAAAGAGCGATCATACTCCACCACCTGCATCCCCACAATGGGGTTCCAAGGTAGTCGATAGTCTATGACTTTACCTTTTTCCATATGGACTGTTTGGGAAATTCTGATCATCCCTCCCACGGCAATGATCCGTTCATCTCGCATCACGGGTTGAATGATCCTCTCTAGAGAATCTCCCTGCAGTAAGGAATCTGCATCAATGGCTACCACATAGGGATACCTGGAAATATTCACCCCTGCATTTAGGGCATCTCCTTTTCCACCATTCTCCTTGATTACCAAGGTTATCTTAATATTTTTCATTTGCCCTTCATAAACTTCTTTCACCTTGGCGGTGGGAATCCGTCCATGAATGGGCTTTCTGGTTCGTATCAGATGAAAGTACTCAATCAAAACCTTTGATGTGGCATCCTTTGAGCCATCATCCACAATGACCAACTCGTAGAGTTTATACTGTAAATTCAATAGACTTCGTATGCTGTCCACGATGGTCACTTCTTCATTGTACGCAGGAACCAATACGGAAATGGGAATGTAGTATTCATGCTTTAATTCATTATTATATCGAATCATTCGATCTTGGGTGTGGAGCTGAATGGCCCCATAAAAAACTGTAATGAATAGATATGTTGTATAGATGATCATGTACACAACAAAAAAGAGACTGATCTTTTCCACAACATTTTCTAAGAAGATTTCCATCATTTCCTTTGACTCCTCTCAGTGATTCTATACTCCAGGATTTCTTTTGCATAGACATCTTCCCCAAGCAAAATATCCTTCATATCTATCAAACTTCTTTTTTGCTCAATGAGCGCTTCACTGGCATTAAAACGCACGTACCAGTTGGGGTCTCCCAAGCTTTCTTTCAACACTTCTAGAGTCTCTTTGGACTCATATTTGCCTAGGACTCTAGCGGCTACCACGCGTATTTCATACCCCTTTTTAGGATCCAGGACATATTGCCGAAGGACTTCTTCTGCGGGTTCATAAAGGTTTTTCATAAAATAACGCATGGCAGAAAGCCTCAATTCAATATTTTCACGCTCATCGGTCATGACTTCATACATCTCCCTCTTATAAGAGGAAGATTTTTGCGTGATATAGAGGAGCACGCCTTGCCTTAGGGTAGGCAGAAAACGCCTCCATTGTTGCCACAATATCTTGGTCAGCTCTTCATGATCCCCTGGATATAGGGTCAAACTATCCCCCACAAGCTTTGCATGGTGACTCCAGTTCTTGTCTGTAAACTCCGTAAGCACACGCAATACCCACGACATCTGCCCAGCGGAGATCACCGCTTTTAAGACGCTATCTCGCACATAAATACTTCTTTGGTCCAAATAGCCTAAAAAAATGTAGAGAAACTGATCGTCTGTCCAAGCACCTTTACTAAATCGGCTATAGAACAGCGCAAAGTAGGCTTTGTCCATGGTCCCCTTGTCTCCATATTCCTTGGCCAAGTACAGGATGACTTTTTGGAGGTCGCAAAGAATCCTCAGGAGCACCTCCTCTTCTTGAAAACTTTCTAGGGCTTTCTCAAAGTACTTCAATTCCTCTGTATCCACCAACTCTTTTTGTAGCTTCTTGATGAAGTCTCGATGGACACCTTTCCCCAAATTCACTTGATAGATTTGATTGGCCATGGCCACTTGCCATCCCATGACGGCTCTTTTTTCCTTATAGTTTCGATAGGCACTATAGAGGATGTAGCTCAGTGTGTACAAAAGAATCATCACGCAGAGGAACAGATAGATGTATAAAATGGTATTCACAATCATCTTAATCCCTCCAGTATGCTTGTAAGATTTTGTATGCTTTTTTATGTCTCTCTTCATAAGAGCCTACCCTTGGTAGGGAGGGAAAGTTCTTTTCATGGAGCTGAATCATTTCCTCCCCTCCTCCGACACCAATATGATAGGACCTTATTTGCCTAGGCTCTACACCATAGTGCTCATAGTAGTCCTCATGAATCGATCTCTCTACAGGGTTATAGAAGTTTAACAAATAGTAAGGGATTTTTATTTCCACAAAATCCTCTCCAAAGGAGTAGTCCGTTAAGGAGCTGTAGTTCGGGTCTAGAGGATTTCCCACCCCATGAAATAAGTTGCCTGTTTCATAGGTTTCATAGTTCCAAAGCACTGCATTTTCTTCCAGGTCAAGATCATGAGGGATTCTTCGTCTAATCATCTCTGGTACCACAAATTTTCTACTATTTTTTGCTGGAAACAATACATAGGGATTCACCCCTCTTAAACGCTCTAAAAAATTAGGCCGAAGGCTATGATACCTTTCGTGGACCCTAAACTCTCCTTTTTCTTCTCCATGAATGTACAGGAGAAAATCCACAGGTCTTGAGAAGGTCGCCTTAGGCTCTATGGACGAGGTAGCGCCCTGGCCCATAAGAAAATCCAATCCAATGATCAGCTCTTGCTCCTTGATGTCAGGATGCCGAACCAATATGTACATGTGATTATGGTCAAAGGTTGATTGTAAGATCCACCCATTGGCTTCCACTTGTTCCACACCTGCCCAGTCCTCTTCCTTTCCATCCACCCTCATGACCCCCTCATCACGATGGACATCAAAGGCCATGAGCCCGTAATGCTGGGTTTCCGTCTGTGCATCTTGCCATAGATAAGCTGCTTCATCATCCGTGGCATAGGCTGTGGTCCAATTTCTTAGATACCACTGATCTTGCCAACTGGCCAGTATACCATGGGCAATATTGGCCGATTTAAGCTCTTCCAGTATAGAGACCATCTTCTCTCCTTGGTCTTGTTCTTCGATGCGCTCCATGGCAGAGGATGATGCACGTACACTGGCCACATTCACATGCACCATCACCAGAGGCACTTCATGATGTTGCTCCAGAAGGGTCAGGTAATTCGTCACTTCCTCTCTGGAAAGCAGCGCTTGATTTTGTCCATTGGGGGCCAGATTCTCCAAAAGATCCACTGTGGTCTCCGTGTATTGATATGCCGCAAAGTGCCCAGCTAGGAAGGCTTCCGTATCATAGATGTTTTCCATGTCTATTCTATTGAATTTACCTGTGAGCGCAGCATAGCTTTCCTCATACTCAAAAGGATCCATGAGACTAGTATTGAAAAAACTCACTGGCCTTTGGGCCCCATACTTTCTTGTTTCATAGTGCACCATAGTATCTAACACTTCTGCCAGGACGGTTTCAAAGGCATTGGCTCCATTGGTATACAGAAACTCTCCTTGATAATCCATCCCATCCTTATATAAAAGATTCGTGTAGGCCACAAAATCCGGATGCCAATCATCTCCCACAATAAAGCCCAAGACATAAGGAGACAGATCTTTAAAATAAAACCCGTTACCACTGGTCTTCTCATTGAGAAGAATTCTTCTACCGTGCACCACATCCACAGCTTTTTTCCCTTCCTTCAAGAGTGCTTCTCGAAACTCTGGAGAAAATGCATCTCGTTGCTTTTCCACTGCATCTTCCTCCACTCGAATACCCTGGAGAAGATAGAGTGGCTCCTCATGGTCTTCATTAAATCGATGCAAGGCATTATAGAAATCGTCATTGTACACCATATTGATTTTAACGGTGTTGGCCCCCACTGCTTGAATTTCTTGAAACCAGCGATAATAGGTTTCTTCATCAATTTGAAAGTCCATGGGACTTTCAAAGGCTCTGGCTTGAGCCACATGAATACCTCTAATCTCCAGGGGTTCATAGCCTTCATCCCCCAAAAAATAATACTCTTTCTCCTTTGTTTTAAAAGAAACCACCACGGGCTGTCCGTCACCATTGTCTAGATAGAGCCCTTCCATGAAATATCCATAGATTCCTGCAAAAAAGAGGATGGCCACAAGAAACAACCCTGTAAAAAACTTTTTCAATTGACCTTCCTCCTATCTCGTGATTTCAAAACTATTTCTAGATGGATGACTATATTGCCGTAGCGTATGCATATGTTCGTCTAGCCATCTGCCACGCATCCTTAAAAACTCCGCCATGGTTTCCACAGCTTCTTCATAGCTCTCCACATTTCTCGTAAGCCTTAATAAATAGCCCTCTGGATAATAATTGGACATGGAAAAAACGCTGCCCCACACTGCATAGTTTCTCGTTACCGCAGTACCTAAATAGGCTTCTGTTTCTGTGATGTACGCCATTAATCTCTCTTCGCTTAAAATGCTTCTTCGTAAGACGCTATATCTCCTCAGAAGCCCTTCTACAAATTGAGGATCTTTTAACAGGGTATCAAAGAACACTGCCCCCGTTAAAGAAAATCCCGCTACAGAATGACTGATTTCCTGATAATTGTCCAAGGCATTGTTGAAATCCCATACCACAGGGGTTAAGAGTCCCCTGGTATCTTTATACCAAAAAGTGGAGTAGAACCCTGCATCCACATTACGGAATAATTCATTCAGGATAAAGTAGTCTTGAAAAGCTTGTACATTTAGGGTCTTTGAAAACCCTTCATAACGCTCTTCTAAGGGTCTCAAATATAGGCTCTTGGCAATTTTTGTCAAATCTTTTTCCACATAGTCTTTCCGGTCTAGCGTAAATTGTCCCTGACCTGGATATACCAAATCAATATCTCGACCTTCCGTCCGATACGTCTTTGTGAGAAACTCTGTGAGCTTCGAATTTGGATCCATCTTTGGCGCTCGATCCATTTCCACAAGGTAACTTGTGAGAGCACTATTTCTTAGGGGGGTGTCAATCTCCACCCTACCTTCCCCCTTGCTGATGGTTTCCATGAGTACGTAAACCCCTTGATACTTACCATCTTGAAAGAGCTCCACGAACCTTACCTCCGGTGCATAGGGCATCATCTCTCCAGCAAGATTCATGGCCATGTAGTTTCTAATAAGGGTTCGGTCCAAATAGGGTCCGTGCAATGCCCACTCATCATGAGCCTCCATACCCAGTAGCGCCTTTCTTACTTCTTCTCTTTCCTTGTTGACAATGCGTATGGCATAAGACTTTTTACTGAAATACCTTGAAGAATTCCCTCTATATCGAACCCGTGCTATAAAAGTCTTATTTTCATCTAAATGATCATAGACCACAGACATATCCGCTAGGATATCCGTAGTACCATCCTCAGCCAGTTCATAGACCAGGTCTTGCCCTGGAATCGGTGTCCCTGGTATTCTCTGGTCATTTGTGTCGATGGAAAATACGGGCAAATGGGTTTGAAAACCCGCTGTACGGTATCTGAATTCCTTTTCACTGGGATAGCTTAGGTGCTGATGAAATCGCTCTTCAAACCTACCTTCATCCACATAATAAAGTGCAATGGATGCACTCACTATGAGGAGTACCAAAGCCACCATGATTATTTTGTACTTCATGGCGCATCAACTAATTTCATCGCTTTGGGTGATGACATTCACATACTCAATGTCCCCAAGCTCATATATTTTTTCTGTGATGGTTTTGTTGTTTTTACTGGACCGATTGTATTGACTTCTACTTAGTTCAAAAATAAATTCTATGGAATCATTGGTGGAGTTTTTCACTCTTAGAAAGGCCTTTTTGTCAAAATACTTAAACACTGCCCCTTCAATGACAATTTCCTTCAATCGGCTCCCACGAATAATGATGAGCATACGATTTTCATTCTTCACCCGCCCCAAAAGAAGAAGCACCAAAAATACCACCACACTGCCAAAACTTGCCACCAAATAGTCCCCAGCGCCTGTGCTGATTCCTACAATAATGGCCCAAAAAATATACGTGGTATCTCGAGAATCTTTGATGGCTGTTCTAAAACGCACAATGGACAAGGCGCCCACCATACCCAGTGACAAAGCAATATTGTTGCCGATGACCGTCATCACTGTGGAGGTTAAAATGGTCAAGGAAATCAACGATACATTGAACTTTTTACTATAGGCTGTGCCCACATGGGTAAACCAATAAGACACATAAATGGCCAAGGATAAGGCCGTTGCGGCTAAAATATTGATGACAATATCCCGGGGCGTTAAGGAACCTGATTGTTCTAGTAACTGAAATAATACATCTCTCATAATATCCCTCTCTCTACTTAAAATAAATAATGTTTGCTGATTACCCTACTCATACTGTACTTTCCAATGGAAAGCTCTTGCTTCTCCAGTCCATCTAGCCAGTCTTTCAAATAACTCAAGAGAAACCCATTGTATTTTACTTCTAACACCACCAGTCCAGGGTCTAGAAGATAGTTTTCATTAAGATTAGGCGAAAAAATATCAAAATTACTCTCTGTCCCTCTGATGTGATGGTCAAAGGTAATTCGGATTTTGTTTTCCTTGGCCACAAAAGCCTTTCTTTCATAAGTGACCACAGACTTTGGTTTGTAGCCATGCATCATCATGACTCCATAACACTCTTCTGCAAAGACCGATGATTTCCCTAAAAGACCTCCATAGGCGCCACTGATCAACTCTTTGCTTTCTGCTAAGGACAACTTCAAAGAGCTCTTTTTTTGCTGCTCTCCTTGCTTCTTCTTCATCTCCAGTAGCCCAAAATCAGGCCGGTCCATATATGTGCGAAGCCTTATTTTTCTCCTTACTTCTAAGCCATCCTCCTTTTCATGAAAATCTCGATCCTCTAGCGAATCAAAGTACAAGGATCGTAGGGTATACCCATCTCCCTTGCTATGTTCATCCACCGTCATCACCTGTTCTAGAAAGTGACGAAACTTTCGGTATTGGACTTCTTCTAAAAGGTACTTCTTTTCCACTCTATATACTTCATTCATAACCTAAAAGCTCCTTCACTGCGTTGTAATCATGGTAAACCAAATGGATCCTTTGCTCTGCCAATGCCTCTTGAATGGCCGTGAAATTCTCTTCCACCGCAGAAAAACCTAAGGCATAATAGGTGTTCCTTTCCGTGAGGCCATGGGTTCCTGGAGGCTTCATTTCATAGATGGTCATCATGTCTTTCTTGGCCTCTTTCGCATAGGTTGCTTCTAAAGACAGATGTTCCAACTCTTTTCCAACGTAATAGTTCATCACCGCCACTTGATCTGATGCTTCCACAATGATCTCATATAACGCTTCTTCCAACATCCAATGATCATAGTAGTACGGAATACATACGATAAATTCCAGTTCTTTACTTTTTGCCACCTCATAGGCTTTTTTGAGCCCACTGACAAAGGCCGCCATAATCTCTTCTTGATCCTCTTTAAATTCCGGCAAAAGATAGGGTTCCACATCCATGACGATGCCTTTAAATCCATGGTCTTTAGGCACATGTTCGTTGATCCAAGCCATCCGCTCTATTCGTCGAATCATGCTTTCTCCTTCTTCATCTAGGCCCCAGCTAGGGTCTCCTGTGAGTGCATACACCGAGAGGTTTTCCTTTGCTGCCCTTTCTAAAAACATTTGCACGTCAGCAACGTCTGCTGACGACGAAATGGTCTGAAAGACCGTATTCAGCTCCAAGTGGTCCATGACCTTTATAAAGGTATCTAAATCTTCCAGGTGCATAGAAGATGTCCAAGAGAAGATGCCTCTTATACCCTCTTCAGCTGGCATAGGCTCCTCTTCTATTGTACAACCAACCATGAATAGAAGCATCATCATCAGAAAACTTCCTAAAATTCTCTTGCCCATGTGATCCACTCCTCTCCAAAACAGCAAAAAAGCCTTCAACCCTATGACATAACCTAGCTCGTTTATCGACTTTTTTTCACCTTTCTTCAGACTATGTGATAAAATTCTATACGTCTTCTGGCAAAATGCCTTTCAACGTGTTTTCAATTTCCTCATCCATCTCTACATCAGCGGGCTCTGCCTTGGGCATTCTTCGCTGATCCCGATAGAGTACAGGAGAGGTCCCAAAAAATACTTCTTCCTCAAAGGCCGCCCGCTCCATGGTGGTGAGTTCTTTGGCGATGGTGGTGACATTACGCAAGAAATCAGGAGAATGAATGCCTTCCACGGTTTCTCCTTTGGTCTTTCGGTAGTAGGAGTAGTTTTTCCACAGGCTATGGGTGATTTTCTTCACCGTGGAGGGCTTTCTTAATGTTTCTAAGATTTCTTTTCGGATGCTTACAATCAATGCTTCATCCACAGATTTTGGCAGCTCCGCCAAGCGCCTACCCAGGTCTCTGGCAAAGGCATCATCAATTTCTTGGCAAAGGAACTTCAACACATACCAAGCGTTATATAGGTCTTCTTTGGTGTCTAAGGAAACAGACTTAAACCAATGGAAAGCCAAAAGTCTTCTGCGCCAGTCCCACCAACGAATGGGACTTTGCACGTCCGTTGCAGGGATCAAGAACAGCTCTTCATCTAGGAGTATAGCTCCAAAGATGCCAGGAGGATTCCCTCTTTTTTGTTTTTTCAAGGAGGTGCGGTACACGCCACAAGTGGGACTCCCATCCATATAAATATAGGCTGAAGCATTGGCACGTTTTAAGGTTTCCAAGCAGCTTTCACAGCCAAGTTTCACCTCTTCCGTCACATCCCTGCCTCTTCTGTTTTTGATACGGGCTTCTCCTGTCCATACCATAGCCCCATCTCCTCCAGACAAATGAATGGGATCCCTAGGTACCCCTAGACCTGACATGGTTTCGGGACACACAGGGCACCAATTAAAATCTTGCTTTTCACGACCAAGGCTTGCCAGCATGTCCCACCCTTTGTTGTTGTATCGCACTGGACTGCCCATGCAGCAGGCGCTGATGCCTATGGTAATCTTGTCATGAATGATGATGTTTTTCTTGTCCATGATCTCCCCCCCATTTTTTCGAATAGTAAGATAATTATACAGCAAGAACCTGTTCTTTCCCACTTTCATTTCACCATGTGCTATCACGTAAGAGCCCAAGGCACTTTTAGCCAAGAAAAAGGACCTCTTCCAACGTCTATGTTAGAAGAGGTCCTTTACTGTATCTATTCTTTGATGATCTTCGCCAAAATCACTTCTGTTTCTCCCGCAGCTTGCTTCATGACATCATTGATCATGCCACCAAAGGGCATGGCCATGAGTCTGGAATTCATCCTGGTGATGTAGGTTTTTCCATCAGATTTTTCATAGATGGCCACCCTACATGGCATCAAAGGAGACACGATACGCTCATCATCCTCGGCCAAAATCACAGCAGAATACTTGGAAGAGCAAAGCTCGTAGACCTTCACCTGCAAAACATCGTGACCAAAACCTGCCAAAACCTCTTGCATATCATGAAGTCCTGCCAGCTTCCAGTTGGCTGCCACCACTTCTTCTTCAAAACGCTCCACTGTTTCTTCAAATCCATAGGCACCCTCATCTTCCATCATCATCATTTTAGGCGCTGATAGAAAGAGAAGCCCTCCTGTAAGCAGTACCCCCACAAGGAGTGCCACAATAGATGTAGTCACCGTTTGTTTGTTTAGCCATTTGTTCATGTTGTTCCTCCTATATCGTATAATGTCTTATCTACATGTACTATACGGGAGGATTGTAAAAGGTTCAGTGACAAAGTCACAGTACCTTCAAAATTTCGAGTTTTTCTTTTTCCAGCACCTGGAGAGCCCCTCTTTGCAAAGCCACCATCTCTTTTTTCTCCATTTCCTTCAGCAAGCGACTCACCACCTCTCTAGCGGTACCCAGCTCCCTGGCCAGGTCTTCATGGGTCATGAAAAGACATCCTTCTTCATCCATATGATCTAAAAGAAGCTTGGCCATGCGCTGACTCATACTGTGGAAGGTCACCTCTTCAAGTAGTGCCAACACCTCACTGAAGGCTGTGAAAATTCTACTCATGATGAAAAACTGAAACTGCTCATTATCCCGGACCATCTTCTTAAAGACCCCTTCAGGAATCACCAGGATTTCTCCTGACTTTTCCACCTGAGCCACGGCATCCATGGGGGTCTGTTTCAATATACAGGTGAGACTAAAGAGGCAAAACTCTCCCCCTGAGATCCGGTATAAGGTGATCTCTTTCCCATCTGGCAAGGTTTTGTACACCCGAATTTGTCCAGACAGTAGAAAGAAGACTTGGCTACAAATCTTCCCACTTTCCAGGAGCATCGTTCCTTCTTTCATGGGCTCCAAAAAGGAGTACTCATACAAATAGGCTTTCTCCTCCTTTGTAAATCCCTTGAATTCTGGGAGCATCTCTTCTAAGGTTTCTATATGTTTCAATGGCCTCTCCTTTTTGTCTTCTTCTACTTCTCTGCTTTCCTTCTAATTTCTTGTATTTCTCTCTGAAAAAGCTTTCGATCCATTTCTTCATACTGTCCTTTGGACAAAATGGCTTCTACATAGTCCATATGGGCCAATACCACCTCTTTATGGTGGGCCGTGGCTTTTTCTAAAATATGCCCATGGGCTTTTACCACCGAAAGCATTACATACAGGTCTTCTCGTCCATAATGGATGATTTGGTGAAAGGTATCTGTCAGCACCAGGTTCAGGTCATAGCCTTCTCGGTAAAGGATTCCCTTGGTGCCTTCCTCAGTGAGCATCACATAGCCATTCTCTAGATCTGCCATGTCACGAAGAAGAAGTCCCAGGTCTTGGATGCAGAAAATGGCCATGTTGGGATCGTTGACCCCAGGAGACAACGCCTTTAACGCTACTTCTACGAGCTTTTGGATGGTAAAGCCAAAATCTTGAAACTCGGTTCTCCTTAACCCTACACTGATTTTTCCTTGAATGCGCGCTGGTAAATCCTCTGGAAGATTACTATGCCGGTCATAAAAAATCCG
>DOKV01000106.1 GCA_003510765.1 Clostridiaceae bacterium
GAAGCCATGAGAGAATGGATCATCAAAATGAGATGGTAGGAGGAAGCTATGGATAGACAACATGCAAAAAGTGTAGGGGATTTAACCTTAGAGCAAGGGATGTATGGCAGCGTATCCTCCGCAGGAGATCTTCACATCGTCGGAGAGGTAGACATCTTAGATATGAAAGCAGCTGGGGATGTGGATGCCAAGGAAAAGGTGCTCTGTGAACGCCTTCGGGTCTATGGAGAAGGTACCTTTCAAAAAGGGCTCACCTTCGGAGAAGCCAAGATCTATGGGGATGGTAAAATCACGGGACCTTTTCAAGGGGATGTCTTAAAGGTATACGGAGCGTTGTCCTTTGAGACTCTCACAGTGGAGGAGCTCACGGTATATGGAGCCATTGAGAAGGCCATGGAAGTGAACGCTGAGAAGGCTTCCTTTAGTGGGGAAGTGAAGATCAAAGAGAGTTTAAATGTGGGTACAGGGACCTTTCAGCTGGTGGGAAACTCCAAGATCAAAGAGATTTACGCAGAGAAACTAGAAGTGCTTTCGGAAGGAGATCTCTTTCAAGGAATTCTTTCAGGGCTGGTATCCAGTGGGAAGAGAGGCACCTTAGAGGCAGAGCTCATTGAAGGTGACTATATAGAGCTGGAGAACACCAAAGCGAAGGTGCTTCGTGGAAAAGTTCTACGAGTGGGTAAGGGCTCTGTCATCGAGCGGGCAGAATATAGTGAACGTTTAGAAGTCCATGAAGAGGCCAAGATCCTTGTAAAAGTCCAATTATAGAAAACTGTGTTAAGTTTGTTTAAAAAGAAAGACCCTTAGAGAAGCGCTGTAGGACGATTTGTCTTACAGTACATCTCTAGGGGCTTTTTCTCTGGCTCAGTACAAGAAGAGGCTTCAGTAGCTTTATTTTTCAGAGCGTTTTCAAAGAATTTTCAATGTTCCACTTTTTTCTAGATACCCAGGGCCATAGGGCAGTGCTATAATATTCATAAATAAAGTAAAGGCGGCGATGTTCTTGAAAACCAATATAGACATGAACAATACCTTGACCAAATTATCGGAAATGAAAAATCAGTCCACTTTCCAAGTGCTGGAATATGAGGACCTAAAGGGTGTCACAGACGTAAAAACAGCCTTCATGCTCTCCTATATGCATGATGCAAACATCAAGCTTCGTCAAGTGCGCATTATCCTTTCAGGTAGTGGGGTATATATTGAGCCTGACGCGCTAAGCTTCATGCGAGGGCCCATTGAAGTATCCACCAATGCTGGAGGGGTGCTGAGCCTTGGGAAGAAGTTTGTCACCTCCAAAATTGCCAAAGAACCGGTGATCAAACCCCTCTATAAGGGGGTAGGTGAACTCTTACTAGAACCTTCCTTTGGGCACTATGCCTTGGTAGAATTGGAAGATGAAGAGATTATCATTGATGACATACTGTTTTTCGCCGCAGAAGAATCTGTAAACATTAGCGTCACAGCCATGAAAAATGTCAGCAGTGTGCTTTTTGGCTCTGAAGGGCTTTTTCAGACCAAGCTTTCCGGCCGTGGCATCGTGGTGCTAGAAATTCCTGTTCCGGAGACGGAAGTATTTAAATACTCCTTGGTTAATGATGTGTTGAAAATCGATGGAAACTTTTCTATTTTGCGCACCGCGGGCCTTTCTTTTTCTGTGGAAAAAACCACTAAAACCCTGGTGGGGTCAGGGTTTAGCGGCGAAGGACTTCTCAAGGTTTTTCGAGGTACAGGAGAAGTGTGGCTCATGCCCACTAAGGTGGTTTATGATAAGATGCTCACAGAGTCCATGCCCTTTGGTGTGGGCGGAGCCGACAACCCCATGGAAGAGCCAAGTTTCAAACGAAACAAAAATGGTCAGGAGAAAGAATAACAAGTACCTAGGTGGAAAGGTCCACATCCGAGGGTTCCTCAGAGTGGATTCTTATAAGCAGTCGAATGGGCAGTGCCACGATGACTTGATGGGATCTTTCAATGAAGCCCATATTCTCATGAATGGCCAAGGGCACAATCTCTTCAGGAAGGCGGTCAAGGCGTACTTGACCGTCTTTTAGAATGAGTGTTCCTTGGTAGTCTTGTCCATTGTGGGTAAAATCAAAGGAAATATTGGTTTCATCTTGGCTCTGTAAGGGATGGCGAAAAATTTCTACGCCATCTTTTTCTACGATGATGTATTCATTTCCCGTGGGCTGGGTACTGGTGAGGGTTATATAGAGGGCAGGCATAAAACTAACAAGAATGAAAAACCCAATGATGATCATGTCCCACTTCTTAAAGCGGAAGGATTCCTGGGTACGAGAGGATGTTGTATTCATAGGGCCTCCTTTGGGGGCGACGACTTTCAGGTGTTGATTTCTAAGTGCTTTTGAAGTGGCATCACTAAAGAAGCGCTCTTATAAATAGTAATAAGTCCTTCCTCAAGAGTCAATAGTATCCTAGGATAAAATGATGGTGAGGTGACAGAAAAGAGCCTTGAAAATCCCTGTGCCACAAGAGCGGTTGCCTTATGGAAAGCTTCTGTTATATAATAAGAGGACACATAAAAATAAGAACTAAA
>DOKV01000084.1 GCA_003510765.1 Clostridiaceae bacterium
GATGGACCCATGTCTTCCCCAGTGTTAATGGTTCTTTCAAACTCTGTTCAAGATTTTATTGTATACTAAATGCACTATAAAGATTCTAAGAAGGGAAACTTCTTGAATCTGTCTGTTTCAGAATATGCCAAAATAATCTAGGAGGTATGTTATGACGTATATCATCGCAGAAAAATTCCCGCATCCCATCATCGAAAGTACGGATGCCCCTTTGGTTTCCATCTATCTACCCACCAGTAGACTCACCAACGAAACCAAAGACAATGAAATCCGCTTCAAGAATTTGCTGAAAAAAGTGGAAGAAGAACTTGGCAAAAGCTATCCTGGAAAAAAAGGAGAGGAAATCCTCACGGACCTAAAGACTTTATTAGAGGACAAGCCCTTTTGGCACTATCAACTAGACGGCCTTGGCATCTTAGCCCGGGCAGGAGAGATGGTGGTTTATAAACTCCAACGTAGTGTCCAAGAATATGTGGAAGTCTCTCACAATTTTTATGTGAAACCTCTGATCAACGCCTACCAAAGTGATGACAGTTATCAGGTTTTATCCCTGAATAAAAACGATTTTACCCTCTATGAAGGCAATCGTTATGCCATCCGTGAAGTGGAGATTCCCAAGGAAGAAAAGAAAACCTTAAAGGATGTGGTGGGGAAATTCTTCGAAGAAACCCATCTACAAACGGTCTCCATGGGGGCTGGAGGAAAAACCATGCATGGCATTGGTGGCTCCACCAGAGACGAGGAAGCTGTGGACATAGAGAAGTATTTCCGTTGGGTAGACCGCTACATCATGGACAATCATTCTAAGCGCACTGACTTACCGCTGATTTTAGCCTCTTTACCAGAGAACCATAAAGACTTTGAAAAACTCAGTCACAATGAATTCCTCTTAAAGGAAGGCATCAAGAAAGATCCCCAATCCCTCACCTTAGAGGAGCTTCGATTAGAAGCTTGGGAGATTTTAAAACCCGCGTACCTGCAAAACTTAAAAACCCTTCATGAAAAGTATGAGCTGAATAAGTCCAGAGAACTAGCTTCTGAAGATCTTAGTGAGATTGCCCGAGCCGCACTAAACAGCCGTGTGGATACCCTCATGGTGAACCTGGAAGAAACGGTGCCTGGCACCATTCGCATAGATCGCGATCGACTCCTTCAAGAAGGTCCCCATGGGGATATGTTAAATGACGTGGCCCTCTTGGCCCTGAAACAAAAAGCCAAAGTCTACGTGGTATCCAAAGAAGAACTCCCTCTCGAAACTGGCGTGAAATCCATCTTTAGATACCCTGTAACTTAAAACCCTTCCAAACCCCAAGAAAGACAGCTGGAGAGTATTTTCTCCAGCTGTCTGTATATTAAAAACTTGTAAACGATATCCTATGATATACTTGATTTGTATTATATCTTATGGAGGTAGAACATGAAACTCTTTGTGACGGATTTAGATGGCACCTTGCTAAACAGTGCCCACAAACTCTCTGATTTTAGCTTGCAAGCCTTAAATAAAGCCATGGCAGAAGGGGTACCCCTTTGCATTGCCACGGGGCGCTCTTATTATGACATCCTAGACATCCTCAAAGACCTGAAGGAAATGCCCTACATCATATCCAGCAACGGGGCCAGCGTTTATGACAAGGATGGCAACAAGATGTATTCTGTAGCCATTGAAAAAGATCAAATTCGCGCCATCATCACCTATCTACAAGGACAGAAGCTGCAATTTGAAGTGGCGGATGACGAGTATTCCTATACCACAAAGGAAGCTTTAGCCAATTTAAAGCAAGAACTGGAAGATGTGGGCACAGTAGATACCCATAAGCAGAAGGACCTGGAAAATAACACTTTGGGCCTTGTGCTTTCCCAAAAAAATCTCAAAGTGGTGGAGGACATCGACACCCTCCTGTCCATGATTGAGGAAACCAACAACATCTCTTCCATGAGCGCTTACTTAAATAAGATTCAAAAAGCCATGGAGTATTTCACCATGGACAAACGTCTTAGAACTTTCAGCTCCTGGAAATACAATTTTGAGATGACCAGCCGTGAGACCAGTAAAGGCATTGCCCTAAAAAGTCTTTGTGCACATCTTGAGATTTCCCTTCAGGACGTAGCAGCCATCGGAGACAATTACAATGATCTGAGCATGCTAAAGGTGGCCGGTATGCCCGCAGCCATGGCCAATGCCGTGGACCACGTGAAATCCATCGCCACCTACCAAGCAAAATCCAATGATGAAGATGGCGCCGTGAGATACCTTTATCATCTCTTGGGCAAACCTCTTTAACCATCCTATGTCGTGATTACAATAAAGAATCTAGGAGGACTTTTCTATGAATATACCCTCTTTATTAGGTTGGGCTACGGTGATCTTTTTTCTCTTGGCCCTGTCCAACCCCTTGATGAAACTCCTGAAAAAGAACAAGGCTCCTTTGGGTGGCCTACAAACCTTCCTGATCAAAAACCACAAACTCTTCGGCTTTTTAGCCACCCTATCCATGATGGCCCATGGATTCTTACAATTTAATCGGGTGGGCTTTATCCAAAGCGGCGCCTTGGCGGCAGGATTTCTTCTCCTCCAAGGACTCCTTGGCAATCTTGTGGCCAGAGCCAAAAAAGATCAAAAAGATCCCCTGCTCATTGCCCATAAGGCCGTGGGCATGATGCTTCTTTTTGCCATCCTCATCCATGTGATGACCATGACAACCTGATGCTTGTATCATATTCCCCTTTCCCCTATAATAAAAGCAACTTTATTATGGGGAAGGGGGAATTTATTTTGTCTATTTTTGAAAAAGAAGGTGTGAAACTCTACTATGAATTGTATGGAAAAGAGGATGCCAAAGAAACCGTGGTTTTCCTAAACGGGGTCATGGCCTCCACCAATAGCTGGTATGCTTTGTCTAAACCCTTGGAAGAGCTAGGGTACCGGGTGCTTCTTCATGACTTCAAAGGGCAGCTAAAATCTGATAAACCAGAAGGGCCTTACAGCTTTCTTGACCATGCCAAAGAGCTTTTGGCGCTCCTAGACCACCTAAATATCCAGAAAGCCCATGTCATCGGCACCTCCTATGGTGGCGAGGTGGCCCTGCGTTTTGCCACGGCCCATCCTGAACGTATGGATAGTATGGTGGTCATCGATTCCACCAGTGAACTCACAGGAGTATGCCAGGGCTTTGTGTCTTCTTGGATGGCCCCTGCAAGCGCTGGGGATGGGGAGGCTTTCTTCAACACCCTGATGCCCAGTATTTATGGAGAGAGCTTCCTGAAAAAAGAAGCGGCATTCTTAAAAAAAAGAGCCAAAGCCACCAAAGACATTGGGGAAGACTATCTTCATGGCCAAGTGATTCTCTACGAAACCTTTCTTCAAGATGTGGCCATGGACCTATCTGAGCTTCAAAAGATCCAGGCTCCTACCTTGGTCATTTGTGGAGAACAAGACATACTAAAAACACCCAAGGAGTCTTTACGCATCCATCAGGGCATTGAAGGCTCGGAATATGTCCTTCTCCCTGATTGTGGTCATGTATCCATCTTTGAAAAGCCCAAAGAAATCACCACACTGCTCCTGGGGTTTCTCTTGAAGCATAAAAGCTAGTAACGGATAAAAAACTCCCCTGACATCCATTGGGTTGTCTAGGGGAGTTTTTTTGAAGTTTTTTACTTTTCCGTCAAGGCCAAGAACTTTTCAATGTCCTTTTCAATGATGCGCAAGGAGTTTCTAAAGAAGTCTGGCTTGGTCACATCAATGTCCATGAGCTTCGCCACATCCTTGATGTCCATCTTTCCAGTGACAGAAAGAAGGGCATCATACTCAGGTA
The DNA here is from genome assembly GCA_003510765.1 of Clostridiaceae bacterium. Taxonomy (GTDB): domain Bacteria; phylum Bacillota; class Clostridia; order Clostridiales; family Clostridiaceae; genus Proteiniclasticum. The sequence goes on from DOKV01000084.1 coordinate 3,816, forward strand.
CAAAGGATGCTCCTCGTTCTAGATACAGGGCATAGAGTCCCTTGGAGAACAGTAGTCCAAAGGCATAGGGGAAGTTGTAGAAGTTTCTACCTGCAGAGTAGTAGTGGGTCTTATTGAGCCACATGTATGGATGTAGCACCCCTTCATCTAGGCCATCCCCATAGGCGATCTTTTGGGCTTCCAGCATATTATTTTTCAGCTCTTTCACCGAAAGAGGATGATCTTCCCTGGTTTCAAAGAGTTTGGTTTCAAAGAGGTATCTGGAGTAAATGTCCACAATGACTTGGGTGGCATCAGAAATGCTTTGCTCCAAAATGGTCATGGCTTCTTTATCGTTCATTTCCTTTAACGCCGCCTGGACCACGATGGTCTCACAAAGGATGGAGGCCGTTTCTGCAATGGGCATGGGATAACTGCTGTTTAAGATGGTTTCATCCTTGAGGTTAAACCCATGGTACCCATGACCCAGCTCATGGGCTAGGGTGGTCATGTTGCTAAAGCTGCCATCAAAGTTTGACAGGATTCTAGACTCCCCAATGGCATGAAGATTGGAGCAGAAAGCGCCCCCTCTTTTGCCTTCCCGAGGTTCCACATCCATCCAGTTCTTCTCATAGGCTTCCTTGGCATAGTTTCCTAGGCGCTGGCTGAAGGTGCTGAAATTCTTCACAATATAGTCCATGGCTTCTTCATAGGTGAAGCTCATCTGACTTTCTCCCATGGGTGCAAAGAGGTCGTAAAAGGGCAAGCCCTTTTCATGACCCAAAAGGGTGGCTTTTCTTTGGAGATACTTTCTAAAGCTAGGTAAAAACTCTTCAATGGCGGTGAACATAGCCTCTAAGGTTTCCTTTTCCATGCGGGACTGCACCAAGGTTTCTTCTAAGGGCGTGGCAAAGCCTCTCAGCTTAGACACCGTGAGCACTTCTCCCTTGATGCCATTTAAGGCTGCACTAGAGGACTCCTCCACCTTTTCATAGGCAGAAAGCTCTGCATAGAACGCCTTCTTGCGCACTTCTTGGTCCTTGTCATAGGCCAGGTTTCGCACCGCTGGAAGGGGCATGGAGACTTCTTGTCCATCCTTCTCCAAGGTCACCATCAAAGTGGAGGTTAAGATATTTTGTAGATTGGTCCAAGCTTTTGACCCGGTGTTGGAAAGCTTGGCGATGAGCATTTCCTCTTCATTGCTTAAAAGGTACTGGGCTTCTTTTTTTATCTCTTGAAGAATGAAGGCATGTTCCTCTAATAAGGCTGAAGTGGAGAGGATCTCTTCTAGGTTCTCCACTTGGCTCAGGAAGCGCTTAAAGAGCACCTCCGCCTTGGTGAGCTCTGAAAGCTTCATGGCAATTCTTGCATAGTGCTCTCGGGCTTCTTCGTTTTTTGCATCCACGGACATGGACAAGCTGGCAAAGCCCAGCACCTTTGAAATGAGCTTGGTGAGCGCCAGGTCATAGGTCAAATACTTTTCTATTTTTTCCTTGGCCTTCTCTTTTGTCCCGAGCTCATGCTCTGCAAATTCATTGACTTCTTCAATGAGGGTGAGAATTCTTTGTGAATCCTTTTTAAACTCTGGCGATTGAAAACTCCTATAGAGTGCGTCTAAGTTCCATCTCATGTACATAACCACCTTTTTCTATTTTTTCAGATAGCTCGATTATACCATGGCACAGGCTTCTTCCTGAAAAGAGTAGGAGCTTCTCTGTATCCCCCCAAGGGATTTCTGTGTCACTGGGTATAGATTCGTTTCTTTTCCAGCATACCGATGGACAGCTCCGTGAGGATGGCCATGAGGGTCACGGGAATGGACCCCATGAGGATGAGAATCATATCAAAGGTTCTTACGCCATTGACCACCAATACCCCTAGGCCGCCTGCACCTGCCGCCGCCGCTAAGGTGGCGGCACTGATGTTGATCACCGTGGAGGTGCGAATGCCTCCTAAGATGGTTTTCATGGCCAAGGGAATCTTCACTTTTCTATAGATGTCTAGCTCCGTCATGCCCATGCCTTTGGCCGCTTCCACCACGGCTTCTGACACCTCCTCAATCCCCACCACCACGTTATACACAATGGGCATCAAGGCATAGAGGAAAAGAGCAACGATGGCCCCTTCCAGGCCATAGCCCACCACGGGGATCACCAAAGCCAAAATGGCTGCCGTGGGAAAGGTTTGACCAAGGCTCACCAGTTTCATCAAAGACCCTTTGAAAGGCTTCCCCCAAGAGGTGGTGAGAAAGAGACCCAAGAAAAACCCCAGGAAAATAGCCAAGAAACTGGAAATCAGCACCATCTCCATATGCTCTATGAAGAGGACCCTCAACGGGGTACGCCCCCCTTCCGGGAATTTAGATGCAAAAAACTGCCCTAAAAATCCTTCCAAGGTTTTGGGGAAAAGAAGGATCCACAAAAGAACCATCAGTAAGAGACCCACCACAACGCC
>DOKV01000177.1 GCA_003510765.1 Clostridiaceae bacterium
AGCGTAAGATCCATGACTATACCTTTGTGGAGCTGAAAAGTGATGTGGATGCCTTGGGCACTAGGCTCCTGTCCATGGGGTTCAAAGGGAAGCACTTCGCCATCGTGGGGGAAAGCACCTACAGTTATGTGGTGAGCTACTTGGCCGTGGCCTGTGGCGTTGGGGTCATCGTGCCCTTGGATCGAGAACTGTCTATAGAAGAACTCCACAAGCTCATCTGTAAAAGTGATGCAGAGGTGTTGCTGTTTTCAAATTCGTTGCAAGAAGATGTCACCAGGATGAAGGGGCAGTGCCCAGAACTCCATACCTTCATCAACATCAGTTCCTATGAAGTGGATACAGAAGATTTGACCTTAGAAGAGCTCATTAAGGAAGGGCGAGGAGAGATCAATGGCGGCAATCATAGGTTTAGAGAACTGCCCATAGATCGCCATGACCTACCAACCAGTCTCCATGCACATTCATGGGGGTCCAGAAATTGAGACCAGATGGTATAGCAATGGCGCCGTATCCCAACCACTGTATCTCACCATCATGGATGGGGACGGTCAAGGGGGCTTAAAGGTCTATTATGAATACATGTCTAATGTCATAACATCGGAGAAAATCAAAGATATTCATCGATGTATGCTCCTTTTTATGACAGAAGGGGCAAAAAATCCACAGATCACTTTAAGAGAGCTCTTTGACCTGTGTTAGCGCTGGGACGAAAAGATCATGAAAAGGATGTTTTCGTGCCAAAGAAGGACCTAGTAGAAAAAGGGTGAAGAAGTTCATCCTTTTTTTAGTGTGTACAAAAATGAACACCCTATGGTAAAAGTTATCGGGTATTCATTGGATGAATGTTTTTGAAAGTAAAGATCTCTCTGGTATAATTAATATAGTGAAAATTTAGATAGAAGGAGATGGCTGTATGAGAGTAGACAATCCACGTTTTCATGAAAAAGGCAGTATGCACCGGATTACCAAAGGGTGGTCTTTGGATGAAAAATATCTGCTCACCATGGGTAAAGAGCAGTTCTTGCTTCGAACCAGCACAAGAAAGACCTTGGTACAGCAAGAGAAAGAGTACCAGTGGATTTCTTCCATCCCAGCGGAGGAAGGCGTCGGTAAGCCTCTTCAATATGGTCTCTATGACCAAGAGAAAACGTATATTTTGTATCAATATCTTAAGGGTGAGGATTTTCTTTCGGTGCTGCCATCCTTAACACAGGAGCTTCAGTACGATCTGGGTCTTCAAGCAGGGGATCTTTTGTCCAAGATTCATCAGGTAGAGGGGAAGAGAAAAGAAGAAGATGCTTTGGCCTATGGTCGAAAAATTGCCCGTAAGATCAAGAAATTTCATGAGTATGGGCTATCAGACCCTTCGTTAATCCAAGCCATGGACTATGTGCATAAGCATAAGCATTTGATCAAAGACCGGCCAAAGGTGCTACATCATGGAGACTTTCATGTGGGGAACATGATTGTCCATGAACAGAAACTCTTTGTGGTGGATTTTAACCGCTATGATTTTGGGGATCCTTATGAGGAGTTTGATCGCATCACCTTAAACAGTGATTACAGTAGTGATTTCACCAGGGGTCTCTTACATGGATATTTTAAAGGGGTGCCACCATTATCTTTTTGGCATCTTCTTAAAATTTATCGGTATGTCAATGCCATTGGGTCCATTCCCTGGGCTTTGGAGTATTCCTTGGAGAGTCTTCCTTTTGTGGAAGATATGGTGAAAAAAACCTTAGAAGATTATGAAGATTTAGAGTCTCCTCTTCCAAAATGGTATCAAGAACATCTATCCTTATAAGAAAGGAAATTTTAGAGGAGGGATGTCATGCGAAAAACGATAGTACTGGCCACGATCCTGTTGGCTTTCTTGGTCAGTGGTTGTAGCAGCAAAGAAGAAGCCCATGATCCCATGAATGCCTTTGAAGCATACCATGAGGCATTTCAGAGGCTGGCCTATGAGGAGATGTATGAACTCTTGGATCAAGGGAGCAAAGCTGCCATGCCCAAAGAAGACTACATAAATATGTATCAGTCTCTTTATGAGGTGTTGCCAGTGGAAACTGGCGGCCTGGAGAGTCGAATAGAAGTTTTTGAGATCCATAAACGTATGGAAAGTACAGACCGTGGTCGCATTCCAGTGAATGTCCATTTAACCATGGCACAAAGTACCCTAAGCTACAGTTTTGATCTCCCCTTGGTGAAGGAGATGAACGAAGAGGGGAAAGAAGAGTATCGCATTGTGTTTTCACCAGAACTGGTCTTAAAAGACTATGACATCACAGACCAAGTGGTGAAAAAACCAGTGCTACCGCTGCGGGGAGAAATTTTTGACGGAGAAGGCAATGGCCTAGCCATCAATGGAGAAGTATTGTGGGTAGGGCTGGTCCCTGGGCAAATCACCGAGAAGACTTCGTTACTAGAGATGCTAGAGGAATCCTTTGATCTTTCAGAAAGCTATGTCCATGGACGCCTTGGCCTCAGCTGGGTACGACCAGATACCTTTGTGGATTTGATCAAGGTACCCTATGAACGAAAGGCAGAGCTGGATGGACTGCGTAGTGGATATCAAGGGTTTACCTATCGCGTGGTGAAAGAACGTGTATACCCCTATAAAGAAGCAGCGGGACATTTGACAGGATATGTGGGCTTGGTCACCAGTGAAGAGTATAAAGCCCTGAAATCCTTGGGTTTTCCTGAGGATACCCGAGTGGGGAGAACGGGGCTAGAGTATTTCTTTGAAGAACGACTCCGGGGACAAATGGGCGAAGAAATTCAATTGGTGGCCGTAGATGGCACATTGAAAGCCGTTTTGCAAGAACCAGATCACAAAGGAGAGGACCTTCATTTGACCATCTTGATGGAGAAGCAGAGGGGGCTTTATCAAGCTCTGGAGGGAGACGAAGGGACCGGGTCCCTGGTGAACTATGCCACGGGAGATATTTTAGCCTTGGTGAGTAGCCCCAGCTACGATCCCAATAGATTTATCCTAGGCATGAGCTCGGCGGAGTACAGGGCTTTAGAGGAAAATCCAAAGAAGCCTCTGTTAAACCGTACCACAAGGCTATATGCCCCAGGATCTGTCGTGAAGCCGCTGGTGGCAGCTATGGCTCTTGAAAATGGGCTGTATGACGGCAGTGAAACCATTAATGGCGTAGGCTATACTTGGCAAAAAGATGCTTCCTGGGGGAATTATTATGTACGAAGACTCCACGCTCCTGGGGGAGAAGTGGATCTTAGAGAAGCCATGGTCTATTCAGACAATATTTATTTTGCTCAAATGGCCTTAACACTGGGCAGTGGAAGGCTACTGGATGGATTCCGCGCCTTTGCTGTGGGAGAGGAAAATCAATTGGGCTTAGGGTTTATGAAAGCTCAGGTGAAAGGTCAAGGAGATTTGAACCAAGAGATTCTCTTGGCAGATACCGGCTATGGACAAGGGGAAATGCTTGTGCATGCATTGACCTTGCCCAAAGCATATACAGCCATAGCCAATGAAGGCATCTTAACAGAACTTTCGTTACTGCAAAGGGATCGACCCAGTGCAGAGCGGAAAGTGATTTTAAAAGGTACGGCAGAAAAAGTACTTTCCTACATGCGCAGTGTTGTGGAAGAGGAAGATGGCACTGGCCATAACATCCATCTACCAGGACGAAGCTTTGCAGCAAAAACAGGTACTTCAGAGACGGGCAGTACCTCGGGGCACAAAGAGATCGGATGGTTCTCTGTGCTAGAGGAAGACAAAGAAAGGCCTTTCATCACCACCATGATGATTGAAGGGGTGGAGGAGCGAGGCTTAAGCACCTATGTGGTGAACAAGATGAAACCCTTTTTAACCCAGTATAGATAAGGTGGATGGCTGAATAAAGACAAAGGCATCCCTAGGATGAGTATTAGAAGC
>DOKV01000070.1 GCA_003510765.1 Clostridiaceae bacterium
AACCGGAGAATATTCATCCCTTCTTCTCGTACATACTCCACATGATAGAGTCCATAGCCAAGATCTTTCACTTCTTCTTCGAAGAGCCCTGTGAGCTCTTGCCAATTTCCCATACTTTCACCTCTTCTTTTTGATAATTCTTCAGAACTCTTTGCGCCCTGAAAGAGTTCTGGGTAATGAAAAACGCAACTAGATACCAGTTGCGCCACACAAAACGAAAGAGCGGGTTTTGCCCACTCTTCAAGTTCAAAGTTATTCTTCCTATATAGAATATCATAGTTTGTCTTCAATTTCAACCCTACAGATTGAACAAAGACAACTGGTTTGTATCATCCATGCCTTCTAACGCACCGCAGTGGGTTAAGGTCTCGATGACAGTCTTGGATATCTTACAACGGAGCCTCACATCCTCCTTGGAGATGAAGGGACTTTTCTTGGCTTCCTCATAAATTGAGGTGGCCGCATTGACCCCTACCCCCACAAGGCAGCTTAAGGGAGGCCTGATTTCTCCATCTTCTATGAGAAATTTCACACCATGGGATTTGTAAAGATCCACAGGTTTAAATTTAAACCCTCGTTTATACATCTCATAAACGATCTCTAAGATGGTGATCATGTTTTTTTCTTTGGCGGAAATGTTGTTGCCCAGCTCATAATATTCATCTAACTTTTTACGCACTTCCACTTCGCCAGAGAGTATCAGTTCTCCATCGAAGTCCGTGGCTCTGGTGGAATAGTAGGCTGCATAATACGCCAAAGGATGATACACCTTATAGTAGGCAATGCGCATGGCCATCATCACATAGGCTACCGCATGGCCTTTGGGGAACATGTATTTGATTTTTTTACAAGATTCAATGTACCACTCCGGCACCTCATGGTCCCGCATGATCACTTCATCGTCATCCTTGAGCCCTTTTCCTTTACGCACACTTTCCATGATGGTGAAGGCGCGTTTTGCAGGAAGGCCTTTATAGATCAAGTAGACCATGATGTCATCTCTTGTGCTGATACATTCACTAAGGGTTGTGAATCCTTCTTTGATGTAGTACTGGGCATTGTTTAGCCACACATCTGTACCATGGGAAAGACCCGAAATACGCACAAGATCCGCGAAGGTTTTGGGATTGGTATCTAACAGCATCCCTCGCACAAATTTGGTGCCAAACTCTGGAAGGCCTAAAGAGCCTACCGGTATACCCAGTTCCTCCTCTGTGACCCCTAGTGCTTTGGTGCTGGTGAAAAGTGAGAGCACTTTCTCATCATTTAAAGGTAACGATTTAGGATCTACCCCGGTCAAATCTTCCAGCATGCGAAGCATGGTGGGATCATCATGCCCTAGAATATCTAATTTCAGTAGTCTACCCGAGATGGAATGATAATCAAAGTGGGTGGTGGTGATCTCTGAGCTTTGATCGTCCGCTGGTCTTTGTACCGGCGTAAAGTTATGGACATCGTTGTCTCGTGGTACCACCATGATGCCTCCTGGATGCTGTCCTGTGGTCCTTTTCACCCCCACAAGTCCTTGAGATAAACGCTCCACTTCTGCCGTGGGCAAGTGCATCTCTTTCTCTTCGATGTATTTTTTCACATACGCAAAGGCTGTTTTATCCGCCACGGTACCAATGGTACCTGCCTTAAAGACATAGCCTTCACCAAAGAGTTCTTCTGTGTATTTATGGACCACCGCTTGATACTCTCCAGAGAAATTCAAGTCGATGTCTGGTTCTTTATCTCCTTCAAAACCCAAGAAGGTTTCAAAGGGAATGTCATGGCCATCTCGTACGTAGGCTGTACCACACTGGGGACAATCTTTCAAAGGTAGATCCGCACCACTGTTGATGCTACCATCTAAGAAAAACTCATTGTGACGACACTTTGGACATCGATAATGAGGGGGCAGACCATTAACCTCGGTAATTCCTGTAAAAGTGGCCACCAAAGAAGAGCCCACAGACCCTCTGGACCCTACAAGATATCCATCGGATAGGGATTTGGCCACCAGTTTATGGGCAATGAGATACAGCACCGCATAGCCATTGCTGATGATGGAATTAAGCTCCTTGGTCACGCGCTTTTCCACCACCTCTGGTAAGATGTCGCCATAAAGATCATGGGCTTCCTTCATGGTCATTTCACGGATTTCTTCATCCGCGCCATCGATTTTCGGTGGAAAGGTCCCCTTGGGAATGGGCAAGAACTCTTCTATGAGATCCGCCACCTTGTTGGTATTTTCCACAACAATTTCATAGGCCTTGGCGTGTCCTAAGTAGCTAAAGGCTGCTAGCATTTCCTCAGTGGTTCTAAAGTAAAGGTCCAACTCTCCATTTTGATTGCTGTATCCTTGAGAGGCCAGTAAAATCTTTCGGTAGAACTTGTCTTCTTTATGCAAATAATGCACATCTCCTGTGGCCACCACAATTTTCCCTTGGGATTCTCCTAGCTTTATGAGCCTTCTATTCAAGTCTCTTAAGCCTTCCAAATCTAAGATTCGTCCGTCTTTTAATAAGTCTAAGTTGTTTTCAATGGGTTGCACTTCTATGTAATCATAAAAAGCAGCCATGGCTTCGATCTCATCTTCAGTACGTCCTTCCATGATATAGCGGACCAGCTCTGAGTTGATACAAGCGGAGCCAAGAAGCAGACCTTCTCTTTTTTCTTTGAGGACACTTTTTCGAATTCTTGGCTTCATATGAAACGTTTCTAAATGTGAAGAAGAAACCATTTCGTAAAGATGCTTCAGGCCCGTGAGATTTTTCACCAAAATGGTGGTGTGATACATGGGAAGTTTACGATAGTCCATCTCCGCCTTACTACGCTCATTGAGCTCTGTAAAGGAATGAATCCCCATGGACGTCATCTTCTCCATGGATTTTTGGAGAATTCTATGGGTGGTCTTGGCATCGTCAACAGCTCTATGATGGGTGCCCATATCAATGCCTAGATGCCTTGAAATCACATCCAAACGATGTCTTTTAAGCTCAGGATATAAGTACCTTGCTAAAGGCACTGTATCCATGATGGGATTGTCGATGGAAAGCCCCACATCTTTTAGATTCTTTCGAATAAATCCCACATCGAAATAGGCATTATGAGCCACCAAGGTAGCACCTTTTATGAAGGTGTAGAACTCTTTTATTACTTGCTCTATGAGAGGCGCATCCTTCACCATCTGATCTGTGATTCCTGTTAGCTCTGTGATTTTCAGTGGAATGGCCCGTTCTGGATTCACAAAGGCAGAGAATTCCTCCACCACAGCATCCCCACGCACCTTTACGGCGCCAATTTCAATGATGCGATCATTTTCAGAGGAGAATCCTGTGGTTTCAATATCAAAAATCACCAAATCCTCCAGGGTCTCGTCCACTCCTTCAATGATGTTGATTTCATCGTTGACCACATAAGCTTCCATACCATAGAGTGCTTTCACGCCAGTGGCTTTGGCATGGTCCATGGCTTCTGGATATCCTTGCACCACGCCATGGTCTGTGATGGCCACAGCTTTGTGTCCATAATCCTTCGCCAAGGCGAAGACAGATTTTGAAGAAGGCAAGGCATCCATACTGGACATATTGGTGTGAAGATGAAGCTCCACCCGTTTTTCTCTGGCCAAGTCTTTCTTCTTCAGCTTTTCCATCTGATAAATGTCTCTGGCAATCATGGTGAGTTCTTTGGAATACATATCTAAGGTCACATTCCCTTTAAACCTATACACGCTCCCAGGTTTTATACCCAGGTCTTCATTTTCCTTGAGAAATACCTTCACGGCGATGGAACTGGTGAGATCTGTCACAAAGAGAATGAGCAATGTTTTGCCATTACGTAGTTTCCTCTCGTCTACTTTAAAGACTTCTCCCCCTATGACGCAAATTCCTGCATTGTCGTCCAGCTCCTTGATGGGTACGCTGGGTTCCTTGATGGCTTTTCCCAGGAGGACGTGGGGATCTTGTACTTTCTTCTGATGTTTCGAGGCCTCTGTCTGAGCAGAAGGCTTCTGCTGAATCACCATCTTTGGGGCCTCTTGGGTAGCCTTAGCCCCCTTAGATTCTTGCCTTGCTATGGAAAGCTCTTTTTCCACATCCAGGTCTTCTCGACGCGGGGTCATGGAAAGATCTAGATGCATCTCCACGTGAAGTTCTTGCCCATAATGGGCCAAAAGAAGCCGCTCTAGACTTTTTACCGTGTCTTGCCCTTTAAAGTTTGACAAAAGGGCAGGACTGTAATGGGCAATCTTAAGATTGCCTTCTTCTAGCTTGAACCTTGCATCTTTGAGAAAGTTGTATCGCAGAGGTTCTGTGAGAAAAACACCCATGAGGATTTCCCGAAGCTTATCCTCTTGAAAGGTCTCTACTATGTTCACGATACTCGTGTCACATTTTTTTCCTGTGAGACGGGAAAGAAAGAGCCCAATAGGCTCTTTCACAGAAGGCTCCAATAATGAGGCGGACTTCAACAGTACCCGGAACTGATTGTTCGGCTTTACATACTCTACTTTAAGGACTTGCTGAATCTTATAAGAAGAGAGCGATGCCTCTTCTGAAAACAAGGTTTGTAGGTCCATACTTCCGCCTCCTTTCTACAGTTTTTCTATTTCCTCCAAAAGTGCTGTGACCAATTCATTTTCAGGCACTCTTCGAATGATGAGCCCTTTTTTGAAAATGAGGCCAACGCCATTGCCACCAGCAATGCCAATGTCCGCTTCCCTGGCTTCCCCAGGCCCATTGACCACACACCCCATCACCGCTACTTTAATATGTTTTTTGCTGTCTTTTAACGCCTCTTCCACTTCATTGGCGATGCCAATGAGATCAATTTCCGTGCGTCCACAAGTGGGACAAGACACAAACTCAATGCCTTCTTTCAAATGTCCAGCAGCTTTTAAAATCTCTCTACCCACTTTAATTTCTTCGATACTGTCCCCAGTCAATGACACTCGGATGGTGTCTCCAATGCCTTCTGATAATAGTCCCCCGATGCCCATGGCGCTCTTGATGGTGCCTCTCCATGGTGTACCAGCCTCCGTAACCCCTAGATGGAGTGGGTAGTCCACTTTTTCTGAAAGCAAACGGTAACTATTCATCATGGTCATCACATCGGAAGACTTGATGGAGATGATGGTGTCGTAAAAATTCGCATCCTCTAGGAGTTCCACATGTCTTAACGCACTCTCCACCAAGGCTTCTGGCGTTGCTTTTCCATATTTTTCCAGGAGATCTTTCTCCAAGGATCCGGCATTTACCCCCACACGGATGGGAATCCCCTTTTCTTGGCAAGCTTTGGCCAAAAGTCGCACTTTATCTTTCCCACCAATATTTCCTGGATTGATGCGTAGTTTTGAAATGCCATGTTCGATGCTTTTTAAAGCCAAGCGATAATCAAAATGAATGTCCGCTACCACTGGAATGGGCAGCTGTCTGGTGATTTCTTTCAGCGCTTCAGCGGCTTCAAAATCCGGAACCGCCACACGAATGATGTCACAGCCAGCCACCATCAAGGCTCTTGTTTGTGCCAAAGTGGCTTCCACATCTCTTGTGTCGGTATTGGTCATGGACTGTACACTGATTTTACTGTCACCGCCCACAAACATATCTTTGATCTTAATTGTTCTTGTTTTGCGTCTTGTATCCATTAGAATCCTCCAGGTAAGAAGATGTCTTTGAAGGTGATCAAGAGCATAAAGCTCATCAAGATCATAAATCCTATGGTGTTCCAGACACCCACAAACTTATCTGGAATCCTCTTTCGGCTCACCAGCTCCACAAATAAGATCAATAACCAGCCCCCATCTAGGGCAGGAAAAGGAATCAAGTTTAGCACCGCCAAATTGATGCTCAAAAAGGCTGCAAAGGAAGCCAGATTCCAAAGAGAAACACTGGCCACTTCAGAAGAAATCCTAAAGATGGTCACAGGGCCACCAAAATCATTGATGCTGGCTCTACCCGTGAACAGGATCTTCAAAGAAAAAATCGTTTGAGTAATCAAGGATTTTCCTTGATCAAAGGCTGCCCCAAAGCTCTCAAAGAACCCCGGACTTGGTTCAGCCTTTGGGACAATCCCCACCAAAGCCCTGCCATCTTGTTCCATGGGCATAAGCTTCTTGATCATTCGACCTTGACTTGTTTGAAGCTCCAAAATCACTTCATTCATCCCATTGTAAGAGATGTAGGTTGAAATATCTTGAAAGGTGTAGGCTCTCTCTCCATTGACCCGAAGAATTTGGTCCCCCTCCACGATGCCTGCAGCTGCAGCTGGAGACTCTGGAATGACCTCTGCTATCACATTACTGGTATAGCCATTAAATAAAACGATGACAAACAAAATGCCCAGGGCCATGATGATGTTCATGATGGGTCCTGCTGCTATGATGGACATTTTTCTTAATGGACTCTTGGAAAAAAAGGATCCTTCTCCCCCTTCCTCTGCAGTCTCCCCATACATCTTTACCGACCCGCCTATGGGCAATGCTTTTATGGAATACAGCGTTTGCTTTCCTTGCTTTTGAAAAATCCTTGGACCCATACCCACGGAAAATTCTTCCACGGTGACGCCATTTAACCTCGCCAAAATAAAATGCCCAAATTCATGACCTAGGACCAGCAGGCCAAAGGCAAATAATGATAATAATAAATACATCTTACATCTCTCCTATGCTTTTTCTAATATATCGTCGAACTTCTTCATGGGTGTCTAACACTTTATCCAATGTGAGCTCTCCCAAGTGTCGATGAGCTTCCATGGCTTTCTCCACCAACAGAACAATGTCCATGTAGTGAATTTTCTCCTCTAGAAATAGTTGCACAGCTTCTTCATTGGCACTATTTAGTACCGCTGTCTGAAGCCCTCCCCTTTGCCCAGCCAGATAGGCCAAATCTAAAGCGCTGAAGGTTTCTCGATCTGGTTTTTCAAAAGTCAGAGACTTCACAGAAAAGAGATCCAGTGCCTTTGCCACAGCAGGCTTTCTAGCAGGATAATTCAAGGCATACTGAATGGGCATGCGCATATCTGGTGCCCCCATTTGCGCCATGACACTATGGTCTTGAAACTCTACCATGGAATGGATGATACTCTCTGGATGTACCACCACTTGGATTTTTTCATAGGGTATATCGAAAAGCCACCTGGCTTCGATGACCTCTAACCCTTTGTTCATAAGGGTAGAAGAGTCTATGGTAATCTTCGCACCCATAACCCAATTGGGATGCTTTAAAGCCATGGCTTTGGTGACCTTTTGAAGATCTGCTTTGCTTTTGCCCCTAAAGGGACCTCCAGAAGCAGTGAGTAAAATCCGCTTCACTTCTTTCAAGGACACCCCTTGAAGACATTGGAAAATGGCAGAGTGTTCCGAATCCACCGGCAGAATTTTCACCCCATACTTTTTTGCCAAGGGCATCACCAATTCTCCCGCGGCCACTAAAGTCTCTTTATTGGCAAGGGCAATGTCTTTTCCTTTTTTTATTGCCGCGATGGTAGGTTTTAACCCCACCATCCCCACCAAGGAAGTGACCAAGATATCTGTATCCCCTTGCTCTGCAATATGGATGAGCCCTTCTTCTCCAAAGGAGCGTTCGCCCTGATATCCTATGGCTTGAAACATCTCTTCTGCTTCTTTTTGATGTGCTAATGAAGTCACTGCCACTGCTTTGGGTTGAAACTTCAAGATGATATCCTTCAATACTTCAATATTTTTATGAACCGATACACCTTGTAACTGGAGGTTATCATCATGAGCGATAACGTCTAAAGTTTGGGTGCCTATAGATCCTGATGCACCAATAATGGAAATATTTTTCAATGGGATGACCCCTTTCACATTCAATTGAGTTTCATCTAGTATTTTACGCTAGAAACATAAAGAAAGTCTTAGCTTTTCCTCTTTTCTTTCAAAAAGAAAAAGAAAAAGAAAGCATGCTCTTATTTCCCTCTTTGGCAAATGAGAAAAGCCTCTTTCTTCACCTTATTATTCTACCATAAATCCAGAGGCTATTGAAATCCCATGGCCTCATCTTCTTTGGTTCTACTGTCTCTTCCCCTAAGCCAAAGCCAATACTGCCAAGGAAGCCCTTGCTTGATTGTTTATTCAGGCATTGAAAAAGGCTCGAAGCAAGCTTCGAGCCTGAATATATCTGTCAATCTATGATGTCGTTACTGATTTCTTTTGAGCAGCAAGGTCAAGATGTAATTGTTCAGAGAACGGTTTTCTTTTTCCGCCTCTTTCAGCAACTCTTCCTTCAGCTCCACAGGCAATGTGAATAGGATCTTGGTTTTAGGTTCTTTTTTCATAAAGGCACCCTCCTCGTTGAGTTATATGACACAATTACTGTTATATATACTATAAACGTGATGACCCAACAAATCAATATATATTATTTAAATTTCTTATGAACATCTTAAATTTTTCCCTATTGCATTGAAAAAGAGCCACACCAGAAGCATGACTCTTCATTATCACCCTAGTGAAAACCTAGCCCCTGAAGATGTTTTTCCACTACTTTAGAGCAAGTAGGATGTATACACATAGACCACCAGTGCTACAAACAAGATGGAATCAAAACGGTCTAAGACCCCTCCATGTCCTGGAATGAGCTTGGGATAATCCTTTTCTCCAGCATATCGTTTGATGGACGAGGCCGCAAGGTCTCCCAGTTGACCAAAAAATGCACCCAAAAAGCCCATAATGAGAAAATGGATCAAGGCCACTGAAAGGGTAGCTGGCCATAGATACCCTAAAAGTACTGCTCCTAGAGTTCCACCAAAGAGCCCCCCCACAGCACCTTCAACGGTTTTCTTTGGGCTCACCCTCTCAATGAGTTTGTGTTTCCCAAACATTCTCCCCGTACGGTAGGCCAAGGTATCGCAGACCCAGGAACTGATGAATACCAAGTATACATAGACCTGACCTCCGTCTTTTTGACTTAATAGAAGGATCAGACTGAAGAGCACTCCTGCATAAAGGATGCCCATGAGGGTGATGCCCACATCCACCAAGGTGGTTTCTTCTTGAAAAATCATATAGAGGAATCCAAAAGCTAAGGCTAGTGCCAGTAGCACACCTAAATGACTTAATGGATCTTCTAGGATGAATACACTGGCATAATACAACGCCAAGGTGAGGTATCCCACAAGCCCCAGGGGCTTATGACCTTTTTTAGACACCACAAAATAGTATTCATACAGAGCGCGAAAAGACAACGTCACCACGATGAATTTTAACCACCAACCACCTAAAAAAAACAGTGCTAAAATGGGTAGAAGAATTACTGCCCCTATATAACGATTATTCATCCTTCACCCCTCCAAAACGACGATCTCTTTTCTGGTAGTCTGCTATGGCGAGGCGAAGATGCGCCTCAGTGAAATCTGGCCAGTACGTATCATGAAACCACAGTTCACTATACGCTCCTTGATACAGTAAGAAATTAGACAATCGCAGTTCTCCACTGGGCCTTATAATCAGCTCAGGGTCTGGTTGCCCCTTGGTATATAAAAACTCTTTAAAGGACTCTTCTGTCAAAGATTCTTTACGAAAGGTGCCTTCGTCCATGGCCTCAAGAAGCGCTTCTATCCCTTGGATGATTTCTTCTCGCCCGCCATAGTTTAAGGCTAAGTTCATCTGTACACCTGTATTGTTTTTGGTCTTCTCCTTGGCTAGACGCAGTTCTTGTTGTGCAATTTCAGGAAGCCCTTCAATGCTGCCAATGAAGTTCACCACCACATTATTCTCATGAAGTTCTTGGAGTTCATTTTTAAGATACTCCACCAGTAACGTCATGAGTGCATGCACTTCATCTTTTGGTCGTTTCCAGTTTTCCGTGGAAAAAGCATAGAGGGTCAGATACCTGACCCCTAGTCTATTGCACTCTTTCAAAATTCTTCGAATGGTTTCAACGCCTGCTTTGTGACCCAAGGTTCTTGGTAGATTCCTTTTCTTGGCCCACCGTCCATTACCGTCCATGATGATGCCGATGTGCTTTGGTATTCTGGAAAGATCCAAGGCTCCTTCTTCCGTCACCTCTGCACTGTGTTTTTTAAAAAAATTAAACATCTTTACCCTTCTTTCGAAATGCACGCTAGACGGTCATGATTTCCTTTTCTTTGGCTTGAAGAATGAGATCTACTTTCTTGATATACTCATCCACACGTTTCTGTACATCCTCTTCGCCCTTTTTCACTTCATCCTCAGAAACTTCCTTCTTCATGGATTTGATTTTTTCAATAACATCTCTTCTGATGGAGCGAATGGCGATCTTTGCCTCTTCCCCCTTCTTATGAACCACTTTCACAAGATTCTTTCTGGTTTCTTCGGTGAGTTCAGGAATGATGAGACGAATCACAGAACCATCATTATTGGGATTTAGGTTTAAATCAGACATGTTGACCGCTTTTTCAATGGCCTTTAAGGCGGATTTTTCCCAGGGCGTAATCATAAGGACTCTAGGCTCTGGTGTAGTCACATTCCCTACCTGACTCACTGGCACCATACTTCCATAATACTCCACTTCAAGTCGATCTAGCATGGTAGGGTTGGCTCTTCCCGCTTTTAAAGTTCCCAGTTCCCCTTCTAGATTGTTGATGGTTTTCCCCATCTTTTCTTCTAAAGTTTTCATTAAGTCTTTGAACATTGTCTTTCCTCCTCTTCTATCCTTGATGAATTTTTTTCAATCTATTCTTTGCAATCAATAATGGTGCCATTAGATTCACCGGAAATGGCTTTTAAAATATTGCCTTCTCCATCTAATCCAAATACGATGATGGGAATAGCGTTGTCTTTACAAAGGGTGATGGCTGTGATGTCCATGACTTTCAAGTCTCTTTCGATGACATCCCGATAGGTTAACCTATCCAGTTTCTTGGCTTCTGGATATAGATTAGGATCCATATCATAGACACCATCCACTTTCTTCGCCAGCAAAATACACTCTGCATCAATTTCCGCAGCCCGAAGTGCTGCTGCTGTATCCGTTGTGAAGTATGGATTGCCAGAACCTGCAGCAAAGATGACAACACGTCCTTTTTCCAGGTGTCGCACTGCACGTCTTCTAATAAAGGGTTCTGCAATTTCTCGCATTTCTATGGCAGATTGCACCCTGGTTTCAATACCGAGGTCTTCAAGAGAATTTTGAAGGGCCAATGCATTGATACATGTAGCCAGCATACCCATATTGTCTGCTGTCACACGATCCATACCACTGCCTTCTCTTCCTCTCCAAATGTTTCCCGCACCAATAACCGCGCCAACCTCAACGCCCATATCCACAAGACCTTTGATTTCTTCAGCAATTCTTTTGGCCACACTGAAGTCTATGCCAAATCCATTGGTTCCAGCTAAGGACTCTCCTGATAATTTAAGCATGACGCGCTTGTATTTCGGTTCACTCATATTAACCTCCGTATATGCATTCTATTTCTATTCTACCAATTATTTTAAAAAAAGAGAACACCAAGGTGTTCTCTTTTACATTCTTTCGAATCCTTGTATCGATTTTCTTACTTGCTTTGTCCCATTTGAGCAGCAACTTCAGCAGCGAAATCAACTTCTTCTCTTTCGATTCCTTCGCCCTTCTCAAATCTTACGAACTTCACAAGCTCAATGTTTCCATTCTTCTTGGACTCTTCTTTAATAAATGCTTCGATGGAAAGATCTGGGTTCTTCACGAACATCTGATTCACCAGACATACTTCCTTAAAGAACTTATTGATTCTTCCATCAACCATCTTGTCAACAATCTTTTCTGGCTTGCCTTCATTTAGCGCTTGCACTCTGTAGATTTCTCTTTCTCTTGCAATGGTATCTGCATCCACTGAAGAGTTGTCTAAAAATTGTGGGTTTAGTGCAGCCACATGCATGGCAATATCCTTTGCTACAGAAGACACCGCATCTGTTGCATTATCAGCCTTCACTTCCACAAGAACACCAATCTTACCACCCATATGGATGTAAGAAGCCACAAGGCCTTCTGGTGCAGAAATCTTTTCATATCTTCTGAGGTTCATGTTTTCGCCAAGCTTTGCAATAAGAGCAGTGATGGCATCTTGAACTGTTCCTTCTCCATGAGAAAGTGCCTTCACAGCTTCTAAATCTACCACATCGTTCTTTGCCACAGCTTCAGCAATGTCATTAGCCAAGGCAATGAAAGCTTCATTGGCAGAAACAAAGTCTGTTTCACAGTTTAGTTCGATGATAGAAGCATTTTTGTGATCTTCAGAAATATAAGTTGCGATAACCCCTTCAGCGGCTACTCTTCCTGATTTCTTCGCTGCAGAAGCCAATCCCTTTTCTCTTAGGATATCCACGGCCTTTTCTAAGTCACCTTCCGCTTGGGTCAATGCTTTCTTACAATCCATCATCCCTGCGCCTGTCTTATCTCTTAATTCTTTAACAATTTTTGCACTAATCAACGTACATTCCTCCTAAATCCTATTCCATTTTTCATCTGATTCTATAAGAAAAGGTAAATGGAAAACCACCTACCTTTCACTTTTTTACTCAGCTATTTCTTCGCCTTGTCTTGCTTCCAGAATAGCATCTCCCAGTCTACCTGTGATCAGCTTTACCGCTCTAATTGCATCATCATTTCCAGGAATGATGTAATCAATTTCGTCTGGATCGCAGTTTGTATCCACGATGGCTACGATTGGAATATTCAACGCCTTTGCTTCAGCAATGGCAATTCTTTCCTTTCTTGGGTCCACAATGAAAATCGCACCGATATTGTTTACGTCAAGATTCTGGATTCCACCAAGATTCTTCTCAAGCTTCTCCAGTTCATGCATCAAGGATGCAACTTCTTTCTTTGGAAGTACGTCGAAGATTCCATCTTCTTGCATCTTTCTGATTTCTTCCATTCTAGCAATTCTCTTCTTGATGGTGCCAAAGTTTGTAAGCATTCCACCAAGCCATCTGTTGTTTACGAAGTGCATGTTTGCTCTTAGCGCTTCTTCTTGAATCGCTTCTTGAGCTTGCTTCTTTGTACCAACAAATAGTACATCCTTACCTTCTGCTGCAACTTCTCTTACGAAGTCATAAGCCACGTCGATAAGTTTTACGGTCTTTTGAAGATCGATGATGTAGATCCCGTTTCTTTCTGTGAAGATGTAAGGAGCCATCTTAGGGTTCCATCTTCTTGTCTGATGTCCGAAGTGAACACCCGCCTCTAAAAGCTGTTTCATTGAAATTACTGCCATTTTTATTACCTCCTGGTTTTTAACCTTCCATTTATCTCCACTCTCAGCGCAACCAATCTCTTGGCAACCGCCCTGAAATCAATAAATGTGATTATTTTTTATCCTCGAGTATTATACCATAGACATTCTCTATGCGCAACAAAAACCAGTAAAACTGGTTTTTGAAGAAAATACCCTTCTGCTGTGCAAAAGTTCACTATTTTTTGATTTGAAGCTTTTCCAGCAGTTTGTCGTTCAGTATGGTGATTCTTGTGCCCTTCATACCCAAGGATCTGGATTTGATGACCCCGGCACTTTCAAGTTTCCGAAGGGCATTGACGATGACAGATCTTGTGATACCCACTTTATCCGCAATTCTTGAAGCCACTAGTAGTCCTTCATCACCATCTAACTCACGGAAAATATGATTCACCGCTTCCTTCTCACTGTAGGACAGTGTTTGGATGGCCAAATCTACCACATCATTCTTCCTTTGATCTTCTTCACTTTCCAGCTGCTTAGATCGTAGGATCTCTAGACCAATGATGGTTGCAGAATACTCTGCAAGAACAATGTCTTCATCGTTGAAGGGGTCCTCTAAGGACACCAAAATCACTGTCCCTAACCGCTCACGATTCCCGTTGATGGGTACAATGGTGGTGATTTTGTTCTTACCTTCATACTCTTTTTCGATGTTTAGTACTTGACGTTCATCAGAAGAGAGGTTTACCAAGGTTTCCCCCACTCTAAGTAGCGTATCGTTGTACTCATCGCTGTATTTCATCTCTTCCAATATGGAAGTGTGCTCATCTTTTGTGGTGAACTCATGTGTAAACTTGTGTCCAAGGATCTTTCCTCTTCTGCTTACAACATAGATATCTGAGTGCAGTTCTTCACTGAGAATCTCACAAATATCATCAAAAACCACCGGTTCCGTCCCTGATTTTTGAAGTATCTTATTGAGTTTTCTTGTTTTGTTCAATAATGACATCTTGTATCCCCCTATTCTTTCTATGATAATATTGTGAATATTTAGAATTGTCATTGGTCCATGAAAATAATATCACATTTAAAAAGATTATTCAATAATTTTACACAATTCAACCTATCCCACGGCTTGTTAATTATTGACAATCCTCGGCGTAAATTCCGATGGTTTTATAATAGATTCTGAATATTTAACCCTATGAATTTCTTCTGCTCCATTTCCTTTGTTGAAATTAAGTGAATTCTTGTTCATTTGTTCGCATCTAAAGAAAATATTTTATTTCAATCCTCTTTTATGCCAAAAAAA
>DOKV01000199.1 GCA_003510765.1 Clostridiaceae bacterium
GCCACCCACCAGCCAAATATCCTTGCCTTCTTGTTTCTTTAAGGCCTTCACCAGGGCTGAAAGATCCCCTTTGATTCAGGTGACTCTTGGGTCCTTGGGTCTCTTTTCTTTTGTATACACCAAACAGCTCTTTCCTTCATATACCCACCGCTCCGGGGAAAGTTCTTCCACCACCTGGGTGAAGGTTTTTCTCCCCATGATCAATGTATCCACCGTGTCGTAAAAGGCGTCGAAGGAGGATGCCTCTTCCTCCTGATCCTCACTGTGGAGCCAGTCCACAGCGCCTTTTTCCCTGGCAAGATACCCATCTAGACTCATGGCCACATACAGTACCACTTTTCGTACAGTTACGCCCTCCTTTTTTTTCTTGAAGATTCTTCCCTAAAGGACAGCCTAGAGAAAAGATGCCAAAAGAATCTTCCTCGGACTCTTTTGGCACCTTCTTCTTTCCTTAAATATGCCCTTCCAACTGAATGCTTAAAGCAAAATAGCGGATGGCATCTTCTTTTTTCTCCATTTTATAATACACCTCTGCCAAATCTCTATATCGTTTGGCCAGCTCTTTGGTGCGCCCCCTCTTCAGCAGCATGTCTAAGGACACACTAAGATACGTCTCGGCCATGGGGAAATTCCCGGACTCTGCCAATAGACACCCTTTGAAGTAGTAGGCTTTCTCAACACATTGTGGATTTTGATTCTCAATGGCCGCATTGACCACTAGGTCAATGTATTTGCCTGCTTCTTGATGATGGCCGTTTTCCACAAACCGTTCCATGGCATTTAGCACCAGCTCAATGTTATTCGCCAGCTTTTCTGGTGGCAACACCTTGGCTGCTTCCTCCATTTCCCGATAGGCCCCTAGGTCATCCCCCATTTTTAAGAGGCGCATGGCCATATAGTACTTGGCTTTGGCCAGCATCTCTGGAAAGTCTTTCAAGAGCTTTTGAATCTTCAAACTGCAGCTCTCTAGATCTTCCGTCACTTCCACCATACACAGCTTCAAATGAATTTGTCCCTTTAAGCTATCACTCTTGGTGACCTCCAGGAGCTCATTCAAGTACGGAACAAATTTTCTCGCTTCTTCTTGTTCTTCCATATGTACAAGGCAGCTGACGGTATAGTAGGGGATCATGAGCCTTTTTTCTTTTTCAATATGATCGGGTAAAGTATAAAAATGACTCATGAGATAATTGAGAAACACCAACGCATTTTCATATTCTTTCATGGCGTAAAGGTACCGAGCCATGGTAATACAGTAGAGATACTGGGTTTCCACATTGACAATATTAATGTAGGTTTTATACAGCTGTGAAATTTCAAGATTCAGTTCGTCTAGTTTGTTCTTTTCAATGAAATGATCAATGAGTTGAATCCGGGCTTGAAAAGCTTGGAAGATCATATGATTTTCTTCCGTGACCTCTATGAGGCTACGGATGTCTTGTTCATAGTTTTTAGAAAACATATTCCCTGCAAGTTTTTCAAGTTCTTCGGCCACTTCTTCCACGATGTCTTTTTTTAGACTTTCTTTTTCGATGCCTAGGCGCTTGGCCACCAGCTCTAAAATCCAATCTTCTGCCTGGACTTTATCATTTTCGATGGTGCTCATTTTTGAGACGGAAATCTCCGAACCACAGAGGGCTTTTAGGGTCATGCCCTTTTTCACTCTGGCGCGTCTAATCTTTTCACCGGTGCTTAGGATCTCCATGTGGCATCCCCCTCCCCTTCTTTCATCATGGCCATGGATTTCTCCAGTAATTTAAAGGAATCCACGGTTTTGCCCTTTTCTAGGTAAAACTTAGCCATGAGGAGCATAATTTCAGATTCTTCTTTTTTCAGCTTTTTCTCCCGGGCGGTGTTTAAGGCCAAAATCAAGTTGTTCACTGCGCCACGAGTATTCATAAAGAGCGCTTCCACTTTAGCCTTCACGCGATAAAGCTTGATGTTTCCTAAAAAGTCCTCTTCGATGATCAAGCGATCTAAGTGCTGTAGCACTTCATAAGCTGCTTCTCTTCTTTGAAGATGTGCATAACAAGTGGCCAAATGGAGAAACACCTCTGAAAGCATCTGAGGATTTTTCCCGTAGATACTCTGGGCTTTTTTATAATGGACAAGGGCTTCTTCAAACTCTTCAAAATCTTCATACAGCTTCCCAAGGGATAATTCAATCTCTCCCATTTCCACTTCTTCATCCAATCCTTGGAAAATATCCAGGGCCATTTGGGCATACTTGAAGGCTTCTTCAAATTGTCCTTCCACCTCATTCTTCTCTGCAAGTCTTGCTAAGAATTGGCCATAGGCGCGTCGATCTGACATGATGTCAAACTTTTCATTGGCTTTTAAGGTGTACTCCTTACTCTTCTCTAAATGCCCACTTTTCTTATAGGCCATGGCCAAATAAAAATAAACCTTGGCCAGCATAATTTCATCTGTAAGCACTCCTTCTTCAAAAAGCGCTTCAGATTTATGGAAATAACTGATGGCCATGGGGAGGGATTCCTCTTCCATACAGGTTTTGGCGATGAGCATAAAGTTATCGATGTAGGCTCCTTTGAAATTGTTGTTGGAATAAATGATGTTGCACTGGAAAAGATAGTCAAAGGCTTTGGTGAAATTCTTTTGGAGAATCTCCAGCATCCCTTTTAAATAAAGGTTTTTGGCTTCAGGAAAAATGAGCCCATACTTTTCAATGTAACGGTCTCCCTTCTCAATGTA
>DOKV01000115.1 GCA_003510765.1 Clostridiaceae bacterium
AGACAGACGGTCTCAACGTGCGGCGTATTGGGAAATAAATCTACAATCTTCGTCTTAATGACCTCATACCCCTCACTGACCAAAACCTTCAAATCTATGACGAGGGTCTTTGGATTACATGAAACATAGATGAGTTCTTTTGCCCCAAAGGCGTGGACATAACTCAGTGCTTTAGGATGCACACCACTTCTTGGCGGATCTAAAATAATAAGCTCTGGTTGCCCCTCTAAGGTTTCAATGACATCTTTCACATCGCCAGCCAAAAAATGTACGTGGTCTAGACCATTGGTCCTAGCATTCTCATTGGCAGCCACCACCGCTTCTTCAACGATTTCCACCCCTGTGACTTTTTTGGCCTTATGGGCAACAATCTGACCAATGGTCCCTGTCCCACAATACAAATCAAAAATCTCATTTTTCTCTTCCCCAATGAGTTTTCTCACTTCCTCATACAGCACTTCTGCGCCTTTCGTATTGGTTTGGAAGAAGGAAAAAGGCGAAATCTTGAAAGTTAAGTCAAAGAGCCTTTCTGTAATATAATCCCGTCCATATAATATATTCAGCTTATCCACATGCACAGCATCGGCCAAGTTGTCATTCTCTGTGTGCAAAATGGACACCAAATCATCCGTCAATGCTAAAGCCAAAAGCCCTTCTTTGTAGGGTGTTAAATCCACTTCCCTCTGGGTGGTGGTGACAAGGTTCACCATGAGCTCTCCAGTCTGTACCCCTCGTCGAATGAGGAGATTTCTCAAATACCCTTCTTGCCTCATGACCCTATAATAGGGCAAATCGAGCTTTCTAAAGTAGTCAATGGTAAAGGCATGGATCTTGCGAAAATCCTCAGACACTAAGATGCATTCCTCTGTGTTTAGTACAGAATTCTTCATGCTTTTTAAGTGCATCCCCAGATTTAGCTCTCCATCCTTTACCGCATCCCCAAAGGTATATTCCATCTTGTTACGATACTCGTACTGCTCCTTTTCACCCACAACGCCAAGGTATTCTCCCATGGACAAATCGTTTTGCAAGAACAGCTTCTGCACTTCCTGTTCTTTAAAAGTGCGCTGAAGAGGTAATGGTACTTGCTGACTGATGCATCCACCACATCGCCCAAAATGGATGCAAGGAGCATCCACGGCATAGGGCGCTTTTTCCAGCACTTCTATAAATCTTCCTTTGGCCCGGTCTCCGCGAACTTGATGAGCTCTAGCGGCCACCACTTCTCCCGGAAAGGCACCTTTTACCTGAACCTTCTTTCCCTCCACATGACCAATACCTGTATTTGGAAAACTATGATCTTCTATTTTTACTTCAATAACTTCATTTCTTTTCACTGTTTTCATCAACTCCCTCACCTATCATATCAGATTTCCCAAGACTTATGAATGAAAAACCAACGGTTTATTCTGTCAGGAGATTTCCTTTCCCTCTCAAACTGTATTTCTTTTCCGGCAATCTATGGGGGCCCTCTCTTCCCTTCCCCTTGCCCTGTGCTATAATTATTTTCGTTATGAAGACTTCAGAGAGGCTTCTCTAGTAGTCGAAGACAAGTATGGATATAAAGGAAGAAACAACATGGATTATAAATTGCTCTTTTTATGCGCTGCAGGATTCGTGGGTGCTTTCGTGGACTCTGTGGCCGGTGGCGGAGGCCTGGTGACCATTCCTGCCTACCTCTTAGTAGGCGTTCCCCCACACCTAGCTCTGGGAACCAATAAGTTTGCCGCCACCATGGGCTCCTTCATTTCCACCAGAGGCTACGCAAAGTCAAGCATGGTGAATTTTCGCCTCCTAAGGGTTGCTGTACCCATGACGGCCCTGGGCGCCATCCTGGGCGTTCAAGCGGTGCTAAAAGTCCCTCAAGATTTTCTCTACCCCTTGGTCAGTGTGGCCATACTCTTGGTGGCCCTATACACCGTATTTAAGAAAGACCTGGGCAAGATCAATGGGTTCACCACCATCACCAAGAAAAAAGTGATTTTTGTTTCACTGGTGGGCTTTACTCTAGGATTCTATGATGGGTTCTTTGGCCCTGGCACAGGCTCCTTTCTTATCTTCATCTTCATCAAGTTTTTGAAGTTTGATTTTACCCATGCCTCAGGAAATGCCAAGCTCATCAATTTCACCTCCAACTTCACCTCCCTAATCACCTTCGCCTTGGCAGGAAAAATTGATTACCTCATCGGGATCCCCATAGGCATCTTCATGATTCTAGGCTCCATCCTTGGCACAAACTTGGCCATCAAAAACGGAGCCAAGTTCATCAAGCCCATCTTTCTCCTCATGTCTTTTGTCATCTTTGGAAAGCTCATCATGGACATGTTTTTCTAGCCTCAAAGATCCCTTGGATGGGATCACAAGGCCCAGCAAAATTCTTCACATCCTTCTAAAAAATCACCCCTCAGGAGCATGCGTCTTTCACAAAAAGCGCCTCTACCTGGGGGTATCTTTAACCTAAAATCAGCGAGAATTCTCCCATCCTCTATAGGTGGGGGATGAATCGCTTTTTATTTTGTCCTACAATGAATATTTTCATCTCTACAAGGAAGTAGATTCATTGGCATTAGCCAATGCAGCTGAACCTAGAGAAAGCCTATAAAAACTTCTTTCGGGAACAAAAGAAAGGCAATAAGAATCAAGGTTTTCCAAAGTACAAGAAGAACACTTATGGTCAAAGCTACACTACAAATAATCAAAAAGGGACCATTATTGGGACTTCAAACGGAAAATTCTTTGTCTCTATTTTCACCGAAGTATACATTCAGCCAAAAGCGAAAGTGCAAAAGAAGGTTGCCGTGGACCTTGGAGTCAAGCCTTATGCTTCGCTTCCCGAGGAAACCGTCATCCTGAACCCAAAATTCCTGGCTCAAAGTGATGCAAACATCAAAAAACTTCAGCGAGATTTATCCCGCAAGGTGAAAGGCTCCAGTAACGACTACAAGAACAAACAAAAACTGGCCATTGCCCAAAAGAAAGTGGCTAATCAGAGGTTAGAGTATCTCCATAAGGTTTCTTCTCAATTGATAGACGAAAACCAAGTCATCAACATTGAAACCTT
>DOKV01000183.1 GCA_003510765.1 Clostridiaceae bacterium
TCCATGGCTCATAAAATTAACCTTACGGTGGTGGCAGAGGGTGTCGAAGAAGAAAGACAGATGACTTACCTGAGTAAATATCATTGTGATATTATTCAAGGGTACTATATTAGTAAACCACTGGAAAAGGACATGGCCTTAGTCTTTCTTGAAAAAGATGAAACCTGGCACGACAAAAAAGCTGTGGAATCCTAAACCTAAAGGAATAGGAGCATCATAAAGAGTACTTGTACATGAATTGTGGTACAGGATAAAAAGGGATTCGCCTGGGCGAATCCCTTTTTGTCCTGCTTTGAGTGCCGCGTAGACACCCTATGCACGGGGACATAGCAAATGGGAGACCCTTTTTAGGGTCTCCCATTGAAAGTAGAATGCTACACGGAGGAAAACTATTTGACCACGATGTTTACCAGGCGTCCTTTGATGACGATGACTTTCACCACAGTTTTCTCAGCGGTTTCTTTCTTGATGGTGTCATTGTCTAAAGACAAGGCTTTGATTTCTTCATCCGTTGCCTTAGATGGAATCATGATGCGTTCTTTGATTTTGCCATTGATCTGAATGGCGATTTCCACTTCATCTTTCACCAGGGCACTTTCATCAAAGGTTGGCCAAGCCGCCTCAAAAACAGAGGTGTCATGACCAAAGAGCTCATGGATCTCTTCAGCGAAGTGAGGGGCAAAGGGGGCTAAGACTTTGATGAAGTCTAGGGTGACCCTTCGAAGGACTTGATGGTTGTGTGCTTTTAGTGGAATGTACTTGGTCAGTGCATTGGTTAGTTCCATCATACGGGCAATGGCGGTATTAAACTGCATCTTTTCTGCATCTTCCGTAACGCCTTTGATGGTATGTGCGTTCCAGTATAAAAGTTCTTTGTCCTCTGGACGAAGCTCTTGCACATCACTGGAGCTTTTTAGGATGTCATGGATGTTGTGGAAGTTTCTCTCCACTCTATCCACAAACCTTGACACAGAGCGAATGCCTTCATCAGACCATGCGCCACCTTCAGCATAGGAAAAACCAAACATGAGATACATTCTAAACACATCAGAGCCATATTGGTTGATGTACTCATCTGGAGAGATGGTGTTGCCCTTTGACTTACTCATCTTTTGCCCATCGGGTCCTAAGATGAGGCCTTGGTGTGTCAAAGATTTGAAGGGTTCATCAAAGGATAGATAGCCCATATCTCGCAGCGCTTTGGTGATGAATCTAGCGTAGAGTAGATGCATCACCGCATGTTCGGGACCTCCCACGTATTTGTCCACGGGGAGCATGGTATTGATTTTGTCTTTGTCAAAGGCGGTATCGGTGTTCTTGTTGTCCACATAACGGAGATAATACCATGAAGAACACACAAAGGTATCTAGGGTGTCAGCTTCTCGGGTGGCTTTTTCTCCACACTTAGGGCAGGTGGTGTGTAAGAAAGCTTCGCTTTTGGCCAGAGGGCTTTTTCCATCTGGTGCAAATTCTACATCGTAGGGAAGTTCTACGGGGAGCTGATCTTCTTCCACCACCACTTCTCCACAATGGTCACAATAAACCACGGGAATGGGAGCGCCCCAATAACGCTGACGAGAAACCAACCAGTCTCGAAGTCTATAGTTCACTTTTAAGGTGCCACAAGATCGCTCTTCCAACCAGGCGGTGACTTTTTCTTTGGCTTCCTCGCCCACAAGGCCGTCAAAGGAACCCGAATGGACCATGGGGCCTAGTTCTGTGTAAGGGAGGGCTTCCCCTCCTTCTATGACCCGTTCAATGGGAAGGTCATATTTTTTGGCGAATTCAAAGTCTCTTTCATCATGGCCAGGAACGGCCATGACTATGCCTGTGCCATAGGTATTGAGGACATAGTCGCCCACCCAAATGGGAATGACACGACCGTTGATGGGGTTGATGGCATAGGATCCTGTGAAGACACCTGTTTTTTCTCGGGATAGAGACTGACGGTCAATATCACTTTGCATTTTGGCAGCTTCAATGTAGGCTTCCACTTCCTCACGATGCTCCTTAGTGGTGAGTTCTTGGACCATGGCATTCTCAGGGGCAAAAACCACATAAGAAACCCCGAAAAGGGTGTCTACACGGGTGGTGAATACAGAGAAATCCAAATCTTTCCCTTGCACCTTAAAGTTCACTTGGGAACCATAGGAACGTCCAATCCAATGCTTTTGCATGGCTTTGGTTTTCTCTGGCCAGTCTAGCCCCTCTAAGTCTTCCAATAACTCATCAGCATATTTGGTGATGTTGAAGAACCACTGGGTCAGATCTTTTTTGATCACGGGCGTTTGACAACGCTCGCAGGCACCGTCCAGCACCTGCTCATTGGCCAGCACCGTATTACAGCTGGGGCACCAGTTTACAGGGGCGTTCTTTCTATAAGCCAAACCGTTTTTATACAGCTGTACAAAAAGCCATTGGGTCCATTTGTAGTAGTCTGGGGCACAGGTGACTACTTCATGGTCCCAGTTAAACATGGCCCCCATTTCTTTTAGCTGCGTTTCCATGGTTTCAATGTTTTTCAAGGTAGAATCCATGGGGTGGATGCCTGTCTTGATGGCGAAGTTTTCTGCAGGGAGGCCAAAGGCATCAAAGCCCATGGGCTGGAAGACGTTATATCCTTGCATTTTCTTCATTCTCGCCCAGGAATCCGTAGGTCCATAGTTGAACCAGTGTCCTGCGTGAAGCTTGCTTCCTGAAGGGTAGGAGAACATTTCTAAGACGTAGAGTTTTTCTTTGTCGCTGTTTTCCTGAAACTTGTAAATGCCGGATGCTTCCCATTTTTGTTGCCATTTTAGATCTGTTTGTTTACCATAAATTGCCATTGCCTTCCTCCTTTAAATAAAAAAACTCCGTCTCTATACAAGAGACGAAGTATAATCCGTGGTACCACTCTAATTAAGCATCTATACATGCTTCACTTTACTGAAGATAACGGTTCAAACCGGGGCTTTACTTCGCCCGTGCTCCAAAGACGAGTTCGCTCGGTTTCCATATCCCTTTACACCCACCAGGGACTCTCTAAGATGGTAGACAAGTTACTACTTCTTTTTCATTGCACATATATCGAGAATTATAATGAATCTACAGGGAAAAGTCAACCAAAGAATCCTCCTTAGAGGCCTTTGGGACTGTTGGGTTTCAGACCACGCGCTTCAAGAATTTCATGAATGCTTAAGGAAGAGGTATCTTCCATGGTATAGCCAAGGAGCTTCACCACTTCTTCTAATTCTTCTTCGCTGGGGCTCTCCACCTCCAAGTAAGGGAAAGGGACATAGTGTTTTTCATTGATGTCAATTTCCACCAAGGTATCTTTATACTG
>DOKV01000047.1 GCA_003510765.1 Clostridiaceae bacterium
TTTTTGATGAACTGGAAGGCTTGCTCTAACTTAGAGAAGAGGATCCCAGTGAGAAGGAAGGGGAGCCCAAGGCCCATGGAGAACACAAAGAGATAGAACATCCCTGTGCCCAAGGTTTGGGCATCTGCAGCAAGAATCAGTGCAGCACCTAGGAAAGTCCCAAGGCAAGGAGACCACCCAAAGGAGAAGACGATGCCAAAAATCATGGCACTGAAAAATCCGGATCCCTCTTTTTTCATGGTAAGGCCTCGTTGATAATTCAAAAATTTAATATTGATAAAGCCACCCATGTTGAGACCAAAGAGGATGATGATGACACCCCCCACCCGCTGAAGAACCACACGGTTTTGACTCAGTAGACTGCCAAGGGCTGTGGCCGTGGCTCCAAGGAGGACAAAGACGATGGTGAAGCCAAGGATGAATCCTAGGATGTTTATGATGAGCGCTTTCCCCTTCTTTTGACTTTCATTACTTAGATACATGAGAAATACGGGAAACATGGGCAAAATGCAAGGGGAAACAAAAGTCAAGACGCCTTCAAAAAAGAGAAGGCCCAGTACTACCATATCCATTTAGTCCATCCTTTCTACAACCGCATCTAAGGTTTCTCGGTCGGTCATACCCATGATGACAAACTGCACCATGCCTTCTTCGTCAATGAAAAAGGTTTGGGGGATGCTGTCTACTTTAAAAGCGAAAAAAGCACTGCCTGTGGTGTCATAGAGTACATTGAGGCTCAAATCGTGTTCCACTAAGAAGTCATCCGCCATCTTTCGTGTTTCCCGTTGTCCATCGGTGAGATTTACCGCCAGTAAAATCATCTCCTCTTCATCGACTTCCTCATGGAAAGCTTGGAATTCTGGCATCTCATAGACACAAGGGGGACACCAAGAAGCCCAAAAGTTTAAGATGACTTTTTTTCCTTTGTAATCTGCTAAGCTCACTTCTTCATGATCTTGATTAAATACCGTAAACTCAGGGCTAAAAGGAGTTTTTACCCGAAGGCGATCGATACGATCAGGAGTGGGTGTTTCTTCTTCTACTTCTTCCCCCTCCGTGGGAGCATTGGGGCTCTCTTCTTGTTCTTTTTCTTGGTAGGCATTGTCCACGATGTCCTGTGGGTTCTCTGCACTACCAAATTCATTGATGAAGTAGTATCCGCCACCAAGAACCAAGACAAAGAGTAAAATCCAACCTATAAAACTATATTTTTTCATATGTACCTCCTGGGAATGCATGCATTTCTTTTTTCTATTATGCTTGTGGACTATTTTAACATAAATGGCAGGAAAATACCTCCAGGGGGTTTATATTTCACAAAAATTAAATTTGACGCCATTTATTTTTAAGAATTCGCATGGCCAAAAGGCAAAAAATAGGTATAATGGTCTTTATGAAGTAAATGAGGAGGAGTTTATGAAATCCATAGATGTAACGAAAAATATATTTCAGCGAAAAGCCTTTGTGATTCTCTTTGCGGTACTGGCATCCATCCTTTGGGGGAGTGCTTTTCCGGTGCTGAAAATCACCTATGAGCAAATGAACATGGCAGGAGATGACCTATACGGGAAAATTCTCATTGCGGGGATTCGCTTTTTCTTAGCGGGAGTTCTTCTTCTCCTCTATGCCTTTATCACCATGGGAGCGAAGATCAAGTTGAAGAGGAAAAAAGATGTTTACCGTGTCTTTTCCTTAGGTCTTGTGCAGACGTCCTTAAATTATTTCTTTTTCTATATCGGGTTAGCCAACACCACAGCGTCTAAAGGGGCCATCATCAGCTCCTTATCCAACTTTTTGATCATCATCTTGGCCCATTTCATCTATAGTAATGACAAGCTCAATGGAAAGAAGCTTTATGGGATTGTCTTTGGGATCATCGGGGTGGTGGTGGTGAACTTGGATGGTGGAGTGGATGCAAGTTTCAAACTCATGGGCGAAGGGTTTATGTTTTTCTCTGTGGGCACAGCCATCTTATCTAGCTTCATGGTAAAAAGCTACGCAAAGAATATTCATCCCATGCTCCTGTCGGCTTATCAACTGATTTTTGGCGGCTTTGTGATGCTGCTCATTTCCTTAGGGGGAAGCTATGAGACCCTTCGAGTGACACCCTTATCCATAGGGCTACTTGTATACTCGGCGATTCTTTCTGCCGTGGCCTTTACCCTTTGGTATACGCTGCTAAAGTACAACAAGCCTGGTGAAATTACCATGTTCCGTTTTTTAATTCCTGTGTCAGGGTCTATTTTATCGGCCATCTTCCTAGGAGAGACCATCACCATTCAAGTGGCCATTTCCCTATTCTCCATCGTCATCGGGATCATTTTGGTAAACCGTGAACCCAAAAGAAAAGCCCTTCAGGCTTAAAGTAGTAAACCAAGTAGATCTGTAGGCAGAGGCTGGAAGAGAGTCCTTGCCTACAGGTCTTTTTTCATGAGGGTGTCACCAACTTGTCTCTTAATTGTTACCTCATGAAGAGGTGGAATAGGTAGAATGAACCTAGAAGATGTTGAACACATTCATCCCTAAAGGAGGCAAATGATGAAAAAGAATAGTTGGCTTACACTTGTTTCGGTGGCCCTTCTTTTGGCTATTCTCATGACCAGTACAGCCTGTGCTAAGCCTGCGGAAGCTACAGGGGAAGATTTGATGGAAGGGGTGCAAGGAGAAGAGGTTACGGTACAAAAGGACTATGTGGAGGAACACCAAGAAGCGCTGCTAAATTTTTCCATGGACTTTTTTAGAGAGGCCCATAAAGAGGAGGGAGGC
Organism: Clostridiaceae bacterium; assembly: GCA_003510765.1. Taxonomy (GTDB): domain Bacteria; phylum Bacillota; class Clostridia; order Clostridiales; family Clostridiaceae; genus Proteiniclasticum. The sequence continues at coordinate 2,767 of DOKV01000047.1, forward strand.
AACGTACTCTTATCCCCAGTATCCCTCATGTCTGCTTTGGGGATGACGGGTAATGGTGCCTTGGAGAATACGCTAAAAGAAATGGAAGCGGTCTTTGGCTTATCCATGGAAGAGCTTCAAAACCTACTCTATCTCTACAACACCTCTTTACCTAAGGAAGACGGCATGGCTGTTCATATGGCCAACTCCATTTGGTTTAAAGAAGGGGGAAGTATTTCTGTACAACCTGAATTCTTGACAAAGAATGCCACCTATTATGATGCAGGCATCTATCAAGCGCCTTTTGATGACACCACAGTTACAGCCATCAATAACTGGGTGAAGGAAAAAACCAAAGACCGTATTGAAGAGATCCTAGATGAAATTCCAGAGGATGCGCTGATGTATCTCATCAATGCCCTATCTTTTGATGGACAGTGGATGAAGAAGTACTCAGAGGGTCAAGTGGGAGAAGGGGTTTTCGTCAATGCGCAAGGTATTGAGGAGAATGTCAAGATGATGCGTAGTGAAGAAGGCTTGTATGTGGAAGACGAAGAAGTCTATGGCTTTATGAAACCTTATGAAGGTGGAGAGTTTCTCTTTATGGCTCTTTTGCCAAAGGCTGAAGAATCTTTAGAAGCCCTCTTATCAAGATACACAGGAAGTGCACTGAAAGCACTTTTGGAGAACAAGCAAGTGGCCACAGTATATACGGCCATGCCAAAGTTTACCACAGAGTTTGAGATGGAAGCCTCGGATGCCTTCAAAGCGCTAGGCATGAAGGATGCCTTTGACTCAGACCGTGCCAATTTAAAAGCCCTAGGCACTTCGCCCATAGGCAATCTCTACATTGGCAGAATTCTTCATAAGACGTTTATGGAAGTCAATGAGCAAGGGACCAAGGCGGGCGCGGTGACCGCAGTTGAAGTGGTGGCAGAATCCGCAGCCATGGATCCCAAAACTGTAGAACTCAATAGACCTTTCCTCTATATGATTGTGGATACCAAAAGTCATCTACCCCTGTTTTTAGGGGCCATGGAGTCTATAGAAGAGTAAGGGTAGGCGGAAGAAAAAGAGCGCATTCCTACATAAAAGAGAAAGTTAAAAAAGAAACCCGCCCTGGGATCATCCTGTGATCAAAGGGCGGGTTTTACGTCGTATCCATGGAGGATTCACGAACGAAAAAGATTGGACGCTTATTCTCGGGGGGCTCCCGTGGAATGCCTTATGATGAGTTCATGTTTGTAGAGGACTCTGGTGGAGCTGTAAGGACTTCTGCGCTGCTGATGTCTATTGATGATGATGCCCACGGCATTTTGTCCTTTACTGACGATGTAGTGCTCCACAGTGGTTAAGGAGATGCTTTGAAACTTAGAAGGGAACAGGTTGTCAAAACCACAGATGGAATAATCTTCAGGAATCCGCAGCCCTTGTTTTTTCAGAGCTTCCATGACGCCGTAGGCCACCATGTCGTTGACGGCGATGAAGCCTGTGATTTGTTTATTTTTCAAGGCTTCCAAGGTGAGCTCAAAGCCCACATCATGCTCTAGATGAATGTTTGAACGCTCTTCCTCTGGGTCAATGTCTTTGGTTTTCACCAAGACTTTTCCTTGGGGACAGTTCTTTTTATAAGTATCCAAGATCCCCTCCAAACGCCGGACCCTTGCGGAGTTTATGCTGTTTAGGGTGGTGGAAATATAAGCCACATGTTTATGCCCCAGCTCAATCATATGATTGGCCATGAGCACTCCTGCGGAGTAGTTGTTGATCTCCACCGTATCCAGGTCTATGTCATTGGATTTATCGTTGATCACCACCACAGGGATGGTTTTATTCAGTTCTTCTAGGAGCGTAACATTGATGGGGGTCATGGTACTGATGAGGCCTTTCAAATTGGTGTTTCTCACTTGAAGGATGAAATCCTTTTCCAAGGCTTCATCACGATAGGTGTTTTGGGTGAGCACCCGAAGGCCATGCTTTTGGGCTTCTTGCTCAATGGCTTGTACCAAGGTGGCATAATAAGGGCTTGTCACGGTGGGGGTTAAAACCAGTATGGTATCTTCATAGAATGTATTTTCCTTCACTGAAACCGTTTCTTTTTTTACATAGCCCAAAGCATCCGCAGCATCCCGCACGTTTTTGATGGTGTCTTCATGAAAGGAGACGCCTTCTTTTTCGTTGAGGATCATCGAAACTGCGGTTCTAGAGACCCCTGCCATGTTAGCGATGTCCGCTAAGGTTGCTTTCTTCTTCTTTTCCATATCCATCCCCCCTGTACTATTAATTTAAGTATACATTAAAAGTTTAACATTTCAATAGTAAAGTTTATTGAAAATAAAACAGATATTTTAATGAGGATAAGTGTGATTTACGTTTGCAGTTTGAAGAATTATTGAAGTTTACTTACATTTAACTTGGTGAAGATGGCGAAAGTCGAGACAATCTGATAGGATGTTTTTTGTGGAGTCGAAAATCTTAGCGGTGTTTTTTATGGATGGAGGTTGATGGTTCTGCTTTGTCTTCACTGAAATGATTTATCAAAATAGGCTTTTATCAATGGGTTAAGGGGATATATGGTGCTGAAAATTTAAGAGGCGATAAAGCTTCAAAGGGCTGATGATCCAGTGCAAAAAGTTTTCGTCAAATTCTTTAAGGTTTTTTATAGAAAACGGTTGTACTCGGATAATCTTGTTGATATAATGTGTTCAACAACTAAAATTCCAGTGAATATTATTAAATGTTTAATGACATAAGACACTTTAGTAGTTCCTGGAATTCATTTTTTTGATGTTTTGTATACGTTAACAAGGATTGTGAGGAAGATCATGAAGATTTATTATTCAGAGCTTTGTTTGGTCAATGAGGATATCTTTCAGAGTGTGGAGAAACTCATTGCCCATGGAGCAGAACACATTGAATTGATGCTGGATGGAAAAGATTGGGATGGATACCAGGAGCATATGGATGAGCTTGCAGAGAAGCTGAAAGGCTACCCCGTCTCTTATGCAGTGCATTCACCCGTTTGGAATTTTAATCTCACAGCATCCAGTGGCTACATTAGGGAAGTCACCAAGAAGGCCTATGAAGACAGCATCGTCTTTGCCCATAAATTGTCTGCCAGCCATGTGGTGTTACACCCAGGGTTTGCAGATATCCCTCATGAGGACAAAGAGTACATGAAGAGGTTGGCCAAAGAAGCGATCAGGGAGCTGGCTCACTTTAATGAAGCCTATGGTATAGATTTACTCATGGAGAATGTTGGAAATGAGAAAGCCTCCATTTTCACCATGGAGGAGTATGAGGCCTTCTTAGAGGATCTACCAGAAAAAGTGAAGTACATTGTAGACATTGGTCATGGGAACATCACCAAGTGGGACATGCCCAAACTGATTAAGACATTAGGTTCTCGTCTGAAGGCATTTCATATCAATGACAACGATGGAGAACGGGACATTCATTTGGCCATCCATGAAGGAAATGTGCCATGGGCTGAAATTTTCACAGCCATAAAAGAAGAAAATCGCCCTTACGATCTGATTTTGGAATACAACGTAAACACGGATCTTCGAAAACTAGAAGAAGGAAAAAGGATCCTAGAAAAAGAGTTTATGGAAAGGACATAGAAGAATATGGTAAAAAACATCGCCCATAGAGGCTTTAAAAGTCAGTATCCGGAAAATACCATGATCGCCTTCGAAAAAGCCATTGAAACCAAGTGTCATGGCATAGAGTTTGATGTGCATCTGTCTAAAGATGGAGAAGTGGTGATCATTCATGATGAAACCTTAGAAGGCACCACCAATGGAACGGGGAGAGTCATGGACTACACGCTACAAGAGCTGAAGGAGCTAGATGCATCCCATAAGTTTCATGAAAAAGTAGGGGTTCAAAGAATTCCCACCCTTCGAGAATACTTTGAACTGGTGAAGGATCTAGATTTTCTCTCCAATGTGGAGCTGAAAACTGGCGTGTACGAATATCCAGGTCTTGAAGAAAAAGTCTATGCATTGATCCAAGAATTTTCTTTGGAAGACAAAGTGCTCATTTCTTCCTTCAACCACGAAAGCCTTCTACGGATGAAGAAGATTGCCAAAGAGATTCCTTGCGGTATGCTCTTTGACACTTGGACCATTCATCCAGAAGAATATGTGAAAAAACAGGGGATGGAATGTTACCATCCCGTGGCCTATAGCCTACGCAAAGATGTGGTAGACGCGTTGAAAAAAGAAGGCATCAAAGTCCATGCATGGCTTGGAAAACATCCTGTGGATTATGAGAAGGTCATAGCCATGGGCATCGATGGGATCATCACGGATTATCCAGATGTGATCTCGAAAATACTAGCAGAATAAGTTATTTATGTGGCATAAGCCACCAAAATAAAACAATTAAACATTAGGGAGGACCTTAACAATGAAAAGAATCAAATCATTACTCAGTGGGTTACTGATTGTAGGGATGTCGGCCATGGTTGTTGCAGGATGCGGCGCGAAGGATGATACACCAGCTCCTGGTGGAAATGAAACACCTGGAAACGGTCAAACAGAAACACCAGATGATTTTAAACTGGTACTAAGACTAAGCCATGTATTCTCTCCTGAAGAGCAGCTGACAAAATCCATGGATCTTGTGGCAGAAAGAATTCTTGAAAAGACCAATGGCGCCATCGAAATTCAAACCTTCCCACAAGCACAGCTGGCTGTGTATAAAGATGGACTAGAGCAAGTAGTTAGAGGTTCTGACTTTATCTCCGTGGAAGATCCTTCCTATCTAGGAGACTATGTGCCAGACTTTAAGGCGCTGGTTGGACCAATGCTGTATTCAGAGTTTGATCAATACACAGAAATGATCAAGACAGACCTGGTGAAAGATATGATCGACCGTGCAGAAGAAGCTGGCATCAAGATTCTTGCGTTAGACTTTATCTTTGGATTTAGAAACATCATCACCAATAGAATCATTGTAGAGCCAGAAGATCTAAGAGGCGTGAAGCTAAGAACTCCTGGTAGCCAGCTTTTCATCGACAGCATCAACGCCATGGGTGGCGCAGCGACACCACTACCATGGGCAGAAACCCTATCTGCTGTACAGCAGGGTGTTGTGGATGGCCTAGAAGGTTCTGAGTTCACAAACATTGCCAATAAAGTGTATGAGATTGCTTCCAACGTTGCTTTAACCAAGCACTTCTTAGGCACAGCAGGCGCATACATCTCCACAGACGTATGGGCAAAGATTCCAGCAGAGTATCAAACCATCATCGAAGAAGAGTTTAGATATGGTGCAGAAGAAATGATTCAAAT
>DOKV01000145.1 GCA_003510765.1 Clostridiaceae bacterium
GATCCCTTAGCAGATAAGCTTTTGGTTACCTCTGCCCTCATTGCCTTGGTACAATATAATCTCATTGGCGCATGGGTGGCTGTGGTCATTATTTCCAGAGAGTTTGCTGTTTCTGGTCTCAGAACCATTGCAGCCAATGAAGGGGTGGTCATTGCTGCGAGCATTTGGGGGAAAATTAAAACCACCACCCAGATCATCGCCATCATCTCTATGCTTATTCAACTGATTTCGACCCATGAAGAGTATCTGATCACCCTTTTCCAACAGTGGCCATTCTTAGGGTCTTTCTTTAGTATCTTCCCACCCGTGGCCATGTATGTTGCAGTGTTCTTCACCCTCATGTCCGGGGTAGATTACTTTAAGAATGGATGGGCATACATCGACACCAATAAATAGATTTAGGACAAAACACCTGAAAAGAAGCTTCTTCTTTTCAGGTGTTTTTTTGTAGACGACAGTAAAATCTCAGGAAACTGGGCTCTTTGCTTCAAAAATTAGCGAGGGAAGTATGTACTGGGTATAACCAAAAAGTGGCTATTTTGTAAGGAGTTTGTAGAGAGTTTTTAAAAACTATGAAGGATTTGCTTCAAAAAACGGCCTTTGGCAAACAATATGAAAACAGATGAAAACAATGGCTTTGTTTTATTGACCGTATAATGGGATTGGGCATATAATGGGTCCAAGTCGAAGGTATGCTTCGTGCTAGAGAAAGAACATAAAGAATATAAGGAGGTATATGAATTATGCCAGAAATCAGTAATCTTATTGTATGGCTTATTTTAGGTGGTGTATCTGGATGGATCGCCAGTATGATTGCAGGAAAGGATGCGAAGATGGGACTATTTGCCAACATCATCGTAGGGATCATCGGCGCGTTCATCGGTGGATGGGTTGCTGGACTGTTGGGTCTTGGTCCTGCCACAGGACTTAATTTATGGAGCTTCATCGTCTCTGTCGTAGGTGCATTAATTCTCCTATGGCTTATTGGACTACTCAGTAAGCGTTAAAGCCCTTGAGTTTATCCATTAAAAAAGCAGTACATTCCATGTGGAGTGTACTGCTTTTTTACTTCCTGTATATGGTTTTTACTCATTATTTGGGGCCTACTGTGGGGCTACTGGTGGAAGCGTTTTTGCAAAGGACAAAAAGTCTTGATAGTTGCCTTTGGCGTCTGCTTCTATGGGCACATCATAACGATTAAGTAGGTGATCTGTGATGAGGTAGGTCTTGATGCCCAGCTGTCCTGAAACTAAGTCTTCTAAGGCATCGTTTCCAACCATCATGCACTCTTCAGGGTGTTTTTGTAGCTTCGTGAGGATCTCTTTGTAATAGGCAAGGTTGGGTTTGCAGTAGTGACTCTCTTCAAAGTAGGAGATATGGGCAAAATCTTCTTTCTTAAGGCCAGCCCAAGCTATGCGTTGGTCGATGGCTTCCTTAGGGAAGAGAGGATTTGTGGCAATGGCCAAGGTATAACCTTTGTCTTTCAGGGTAGCTAAAGCTTCATGAATGGCTTCGTTCTTATGGACCGCTTCTTTCAACCTGGAAAAGCCTGTTTGATAAAAGTGTGTAAACTGTGCTTGAAAGAGAGGCAGATTTTCGCCCACTTCCTTGACCATGGCTTCTAAAAAAACTGTTTCATTAGTTTTCTCTTCCGTGTTTTGCACCATGGTTTTCACTGCACCACTTAAAAGAGGCATGAATTTCTCTGGAGGCATCAAGGTGCTGAAGCTTTTGGCTAAGTGACTATAATAGATGTCCTCAAAAGCCTTCATGTCAATGGATAGTAAAGTGCCGTCTAAATCAAAGAGTATGGTGTTGATGTTTCTCAAGATAATCCTCCTTAGGCGTTGTAGATGATCAGTGCGGTGTTGGTACTTTCTTGCTCTGTATATTTCACTTCAATGAGTTGAGATTCTTTGATGTGATATTTTTTCAAGGTTTCTTGGACTTTCTTTTTTAGGTCTTCGTTCTTATTTCCGTAGACCAGTTTCGTTCTCTTCATGAACAAGCCTCCTCTTGAATAGATAATAGATTCTGATGAGAGTAAAGACCATCAAGATGCCAATGGCCAATGCGCCAGAAGCCATGAGGGTGGTGATGCCTTCCTGAAGTGCGCCGGTATAATTGCCTGCTAAAGATTGAAGCATGGTGCGATAAAGGCCACTTCCTGGAACCAATGGGATGAGCCCTGGGGTGATGTAACTGGTCACAGGGGTCCGCATCTTTCGGGCCATGAGTTCCCCATAATAGGAGAAGGCGACAGCGCCGAAGAAGTAAGAAAGATTGGGATCTTGAAAATAGTTGCCTGCCAACCTGTAAAAAAGCCAACCCAGGGAACCGCCAAAGGCTGAAAGGAAAGCTGTTTTCCGGTTGAGATTAAAGATATAGGCAAAGCTTAAAGAGGCCATGTAGGCCATGATCATTTCTATCATCATGCAACGACACCTCCGATCATGGCCAGGGCTGTTCCAGCGCCAATGGCGATGCTTACGGCGATGAGGAAGGCTTCCATGCCTTTGGAGACCCCAGAGAGGTAATCTCCCATGAGAATGTCTCGCAGGGCATTGGTGAAGGCGATCCCTGGAACCAGCAGCATGATGGAAGCCACGATGATGATGTCAAAGTTCGTCTCCAGGGGCATCCAATGGGTGAAGAAGGTAGCGAGAAATGCTACCAAAGCTCCCCCCATGATATTGATGAAAATACCATTGAGTTTGATTTCTCTGGTGCCTAGCTGAAGCAGCCTTACAAAGATGCCAATGACCAGGGCAATGAGCGCATCGGTGATGCTACCCCCAAAGAGAAAGGTGAAGGAGAAGCCACATATGGCAGCCATGAGAAGCTGAAATGGAATGCTATAGGGTGCTTTGTCGGATATTTCCATTAAGGCCTCTTCTAGTTCAGGAAGAGGCAGGGGCTCTGCCATCAGCTGTCTTGACAAAGCGTTGACTAAAGAGATCTTCTCCAGGTCAATGTTGCTTTTTTGCACACGACGAATGAGGGAAACTATTTGGCCCTCTGCATCGGTTAAGGATACCATGATGCCTGTAGGCGTCACAAAACTCTCCGCTTCTTTTACCTGATAGGAACGGAGGATCATGGTGATGGTGTCTTCTACTCGGTAAATCTCTCCACCGGATTCTAAAATGATTTGACCTGCTAACGTGGCCAATTTGATGAGTCGTTGATGATCCATGTTTTTCTCCTAGGGGTGTATTCTTTCTCTATT
>DOKV01000056.1 GCA_003510765.1 Clostridiaceae bacterium
TTTTTCATACCCACCTCCTCGGAGATCACCACCACATCAAAGAGCTTGCCCAACGGGGCTTCTTGTATTCTTGATCTTTGCACCACAGTCAACCCGTTGGTGATGAGTCCTAGTTTTACCCGGCCTTTTAACGCTTCAATGAGTGGATAGGCTTCTTCATAGGGATAAGAAGCCTTGGAGAGGTGCATGAGATAGGAATGGGCAAAAGCTTCTTCAGAAAAATCTAAAGACGCAGCTTTTTTAAAGCGCCTAAATCGCTCCACCTTCAGCTCTTGTTGACTGATTTTTCCTTCTTCAAACTCTTGCCAGATGATCCCATTGACTTCTTTATATAACGCATGCAAGGTCACAGTGTCCCCTTGGACCCCCACGTCCCCAAGGGCCCGATCCAGTGCCACGGTTTCAGATTGTTGAAAATCAAATAAGGTATCATCGGCATCAAATAAAATTACAGCATACTTCATGGTCTACATCCTTCCTTTTCTAGTCTGGCAATCCTTCAGGTGTCGTTATCACGCCCACATCATTGAGACCCAAAAGCTCTAGCCTAAAGCTACTATGGAGTGCAATTCCTCTCACCCTATGGTCAAAGGTTACTTCAAAGACTTTGATCATGTTGGTTTCTTTGGTGAAGATCAAGGCAATTTCATAGGCGTCAATGTCTAAGGCCGCCAATTGCGCCTCCTTTAACTTTAACACCTCTCCCAAGAATTCTTTGAACTCTTCTTCCGTGAAGAGGCTGGTGGTATAGTAGCGCATCTCCTCGCCCAAGTCTTCCTTTTCCAGCTCTTTGGCAAAGCGAAGCAGTGGAAAGAGTTGAATGTTTTGGCCCATGACAGGTATATTCGATGGATTAAAGGCATCTTCTTCTAGATGTGGCTCCCCCTTTTGCCATGGGAGAAAGCCCAAGTTGTATTTGTAATAGATGGCTCCTTCTTGGGTATAAATATCCATGAGCTTCGGCGTTCCCAAAAAGCCCAGCTGCCCATGGACGGTGATGGCGGACACTTTGGGCGAGGTGGTCATCCTGGTTTCTCCTTGAATGCCCACTTGGTTGCTGCCCATACCGATTTTACTCTCATAGGCCAGGGTCATGGAGGAAGCTTCTTTGAGACCTTTGAAACTTCTATAGGCAAAATGATATCGATTATTTGTGCCAAAGAAAATCAGTAGCGACGCACCAAGGAGTACCACCACAAAAAGTAAGGCCCATCCCAGCTTCTTCATTGTTTTACCTCCTCGTAAGTTCTTGTATTTAGTGTAGCATAGGGATGCTTTGAAAAAGGAAAATTTCTCTGAAGTTTCCATGAAAAGAAAAGAGGAAGAAGCCTTGGAATCTGCCCCTTCCTCTATATTCTTTAAGCTTTTTCCAAGGCCTCTTCCTTTAACCCTGTTGTAGGTCCTTGGACCTTTGGTTTAACCTTTCCTTTCCATGCATGCATGGCCAAAGATACCGCAATGACGCCATAGGCCACCACATTGGCAATGGTAGTTTCTGTTTCAGAGGAGAAGTTGTCTGGATAGGTGGCGGTGACAATCTTTTCGCCATACTTTTTCAGCATGTTTTGTGCCGCTTGGTATTCTTCTTCACCTTGAGATACCGTGCCTGTGATGATACCGATTTTATAATCTACATCTCCTGTAGGTGTCTCTCCGGGTGTTTCGTTAGGTGTTTCTCCTGGGGTTTCTTCCGGAGCTTCTCCGCCACGACAAGCTGCTAGTGAGAACATCAACAAAGAGGCCACAATAGTGACATGATCTTTTTCAACATTTTTCTTTCCCCCTTCATCCTTATTTAAATGACCTCAAGTAATTTTCGAATCATCCAGGATTAGGAGAATTACACTGCTACTTTGTTTATATTTCAACAATATTATTAATAATTGATAAATTATAATTAAAAATGTGTAACAAAATGGCAATTTCATAATGATAATTGATAGACAATGTTCTGGGATAGAATTGTCATGAAGGAGTTTATGCAAATGAGTGAAAAGACACCTCCTATTTCATAATAGAAGATGTCTTTTCATTAAAATTCTTCTTTGATGCTCCGAAGGAACAATCCTTGTAATGTCTCTTTGGCATCCATGCCTTCAAAAAGCACATCATAGACCCCTTGGCATATGGGCAGCTCCACGCCTAGCTCTTTTGCCTTGCGGAGCAATGCTTTCACGGTATAATATCCTTCTGCCAAAGAGTCAAAGGTCTTCCCCTTCACAAAGTCTTCTCCAAACTGCCTATTGTGACTATGCTTAGAGAAGACTGTGGCTTCATAATCGCCCAGATGACAAAGGCCATAGGCGGATATGGGGTTTCCACCCGATGCTTCCATGAACCTGGAAATCTCCCTTGCACCCCTGGACATGAGTGCCCCCTTTAAGGATGACCGGCCAAGGCCATCTAACATGCCTGCAGCAATGCCCATGACGTTTTTCGCAGCCCCGCCAATCTCATTACCCACAAGATCTGTGCCGTAGTAGAACCGAATGAGTTCTGAGGAAAACTGCTCCACGAGAAAAGCTTTGGTTTCTTCGTCTTTACTGTCTATCACCATACAGTTGGGAATCCCCTGATAAAACTCTTGTACATGTCCTGGTCCAAGCCATACGGCGGTTTTTGTGTCTTCCTCTTGAAACTCTTCACAAACCTCTGTCAGTCTTTTACCCGTGGAGATTTCCATGCCCTTCATACAAAGAATCAACGTCTTCTTCTTTAGCCCTTCTTTATCCATCTCTGTTAAAAGGCTTCTTAACCCTTGGGCATTGACAGAGATCACCACATACTCATTCTCCATGGCTACGGTAAGCTCCTGGGTTAAGGCAATGGATGGAGGTAGTGTCAAGAGGCCATTGGTTCTAGTTCTTAGGAAGGTGTCCATATGTCTTGACCCTTTGCGCCCATAAAGGGTCACTTGATGTCCTTGTTCATTCAAGTACCAAGCGATGAAGGAGCCCCATCGGCCCGGACCAATCACTGTAATATTCATCTATTCGCCATCCTTTCTCTTTGCTCTACTTCGAGCATCCTTGCCCTTATTCTACTAAAGGAAGAGGGGCCTACACAAAAACTCCCTAAAACCTTCACCCTTTTTTAAGAAGTCAAAAAGAACCCCTGACACAATTTTTTGCATCAAGGATCCTTCTTCATGGCTTTTATTCCGATAAACCTAAGATGAGGCTATAGTAGTCTGTATCCAAAATCATGGCGGAATAATAAAACTGTCGATCAATTTCCTGAGACACCGCTCTTCTATAGGTATTCTTTTCTTCTTCAGTCAAAACAATGCCTTCTTTTAAGGTGAACACATTCTTTGACGCATCATAGCGTCCCACATCTGTAATGAAGCTTCGGTCGTTGAAAATAACCTTGGGCGCTATGTCAGACAGTAGATCTTGCCCCATATAGAGCCTGGAATCATAGGACAATCCTAATAGATTGGCAATGGTGGGAATGATATCTAAGCTAGAAGCTGGACGATCTATGGTCACAGGCTCCATCCCTTTTTTGTATAAAATGAAGCTCGATTTATACAGCTCGAAAGTTTCTTCCACTTCATGGCCTGCCAGTTCATCCAGGTCCTTTTTATCTAGGCCATAGGGATAATGATCTCCACTGATGGCGATGAGGGTATTCTCCGCCACGCCGTATTCCTCTAGTTTTTCTAGTAGGTGCGCTAGAGCCAAATCCAGTTCAATTTGAGTAGCCATATAGGCTTGACCGCCCTCGCTGTAAGGGAGGTCTTTCACCAAGTCTCGATTTTTATAGGCGATGTAATTTCCTGTGAAATCATAGCGCATATGCCCAGAAACCGTCATATAGTATGCATGGAAAGGTTCTTTCCCCATGTACTCCTCTGCCGTGAGCTCCATCATCTCCAGGTCTGATTCTGGCCATGTGGGCGCTACATCTAAACCATTGCCAAGACCTTTGTACTCATA
>DOKV01000093.1 GCA_003510765.1 Clostridiaceae bacterium
CCAAATCTCAACAATCTATCTTTGTAAATTACAACAACTTTGTCAGCCTTGTTTTGTGTGATGAGTTTGATAAGTTCTCTTAATCCCTTTTTCTTATAGTTAATACCTCCCATAATAGCTTTATACCATTGATTCTACCACGAAGGGGAGAGAAGAAAAATAGATGCCAACATCTTTTAAAAGCTGCTGGCACCCAAAAATAGTGATAAACCTGTGAATTTATATTAAATTTAATTTATAATGGTTACAAAATGTAATTGATATTGTATAATAGAAGAAATTAAATGTATGCTTTCTTTCGAAACTCCATGGGCGTCATGTTGGTATGCTTTTTAAAGGTGATGGTATAGTAATTTTGATTGCTAAACCCTACGGATAAAGCGATGTCCAAAACAGACCGATTGTCTTTTAGAAGCTGACGCTTACTTTTTTCTATACGGATGAGATTCACATAACTGGTGAAAGTGACACCCGTTTCCTTCTTAAAGAGGGTACAGAAGTAACTCTTATTGAGGTTTAAGTGTGAAACTATGACGTCTAAAGTAATGTTGTCTTTGTAATGGGCTTGGATGTAATTCATGGCCCTACGAATGTTTAAGCTGTAGCAACCAGCACAACCATTCTTTGGACACAAATCTAAGGTTTGATTCAGAGGAGCCAGATAGAGGTTGTTGGAGTAACATATGTTGAGACTGTTTACTCGTTCTAAATCCTCTTGGCTATAGGGCCCCATGATGATAAATCCATCTTTAGGCACAGTTTTGTTGATGTAATAGGCTGTGTAGTGAAATCCTTCAGCGTTGGTTAATGTTAAAGATGTATAGGTGGCATCCTTTGGATGGGTCATCTTCTCTAACAAATTATTTAGTATGTCGTAATCTCCATGCAGGTAGTGGTCACCACCACTATACTGAATCTTTCCATCATGGCTGTATGCACTGACGGCAATGAAAGTGCTGGCATAAAAGTCTTCGGCCACTTCTCTGGGGTTCCTTTGGATGAACAAATGGACCTCTCCTTTCTTTTACCCAAATATCGTTATAAAAAAACAAATACCCTGTTAGATAATTGTTCTTCTTTTTGTTACTATAAATGAGAATGATTATCAATTTCGCATGTCTAATTATATCAATGAATAAAGCGAGGTGTCAAATATAGCGGGGGAGAAATCGTTATAAGATATGAAGAATAAACATCTAATCGTCATCACCATCATCTTATCCGTCCTTTCCCTGTTCATCGGGGCCAAAAGTCTTTCTTTTGTGGATCTTCTAAAAGGAGGAGAAGAGGAACTTCTGATCTTTCTTTTAAGTAGAGTACCGCGGCTTGTGAGTATTCTTATTACCGGTATGGCTTTAAGCGTATCTGGACTCATCATGCAGCAGCTTACCCGGAATAAATTTGTGTCTCCCAGCACGGCAGCCACCATGGATTCCGCCAAGTTTGGCATTATGGTGGCCATGATACTGATGCCAGGAGTATCGGTCATGGGGAAGATGGCCATCGCCTTTGTCTTTGCTTTGGCTGGGACCTTCCTATTTATGTATATTTTAAAGAAAGTGAAGGTGAAGAACGTCATCATCATACCTTTGGTGGGGATTATGCTGGGAAACCTCATTGACTCCATCACCACCTTCGTCTCTTACCGGTTTGATCTCATTCAAAACATCAATGCCTGGCTTCAAGGAAGTTTTTCCATGGTGACAAAAGGGCGTTATGAACTCATCTATATTGCCATCCCACTGTTCATCGTGGCGTATCTGTTTGCCAACAAGTTTACCATAGCGGGTATGGGGGAGGATTTTTCCAAAAACCTTGGGCTGAATTATCAGCTGGTGGTGAATATCGGGTTGACTCTGGTAGCGCTGATTTCCAGTGCTGTCCTAGTTACCATAGGAAGTATACCCTTTGTGGGCCTCATTGTGCCCAATATTGTGTCCATGATCCGTGGAGACAACTTGAAAAATAGTTTAGGGACCACAGCCCTTTTAGGCGCTGCCTTTCTCCTCTTTGCAGACATCTTAGGAAGAGTGCTCATCTATCCTTATGAGATTTCCATCTCCCTGACGGTGGGGGTCTTGGGCAGCATCATCTTCCTGGTCTTGATTTTTAAGGGGGTAAAGAAGTAGCATGAAGAAAAAATTAGTACTGCTTAGTATGGTACTGGTACTGGGCATTGGCCTGTTCTTGTTTTTAGGACTCAACCCAAACAGCTATCAGTATGCTTTATCTAGGAGAATTCCCAAAATCATTGCCATTGCCTTAACCGGGGGAGCCATCGCCTATGCCTCCATGGTCTTTCAAACCGTCACTGAAAATAGAATTCTTACCCCCAGCGTGCTGGGGCTGGATGCAGTCTATGTTTTCATCCAAACGATTTTGATTTTCATTGTAGGTTCAGAAGCCATGGCCAGGGCAGATCATCGCATGCTCTTTCTTGTTTCCGTGGTAGCCATGGTGGGCTTTAGCGTAGGGGTGTTAGGATTTATTCTGAAAAAAGTTAAAGGAAACATCTACTTGCTACTTTTGGTGGGGATTGTCACAGGAACCTTCTTTCGAAGCGCCTCCTCCTTTGTGCAAGTGATCATTGACCCCAATGAGTTTTTGGTTTTGCAAGGTAGGCTCTTTGCCAGTTTCAATAATGTAAACACCAGGGTGCTTTGGATTTCTTTTGTGCTTCTTGTAGCGGCTATGGTCTATGGCATGAGTAAAGTCAAAGAACTGGATGTACTCTCCCTGGGGAGAGACCATGCCATCAACCTTGGCGTCGACCATAAAAGACTGGTGAATACCATGCTGATTTTGGTGGCCATCCTCATTTCTGTATCCACAGCATTGGTGGGCCCCATTACTTTCCTTGGCATCCTTGTGACCAATCTTTCCAGGGAGCTCCTTAAAACCTATCAGCATAGTTATCTCATACCAGGGGCCATGCTCATCAGTGCCACAGCCTTGGTCTATGGACAACTTCTGGTGGAAAGGATTTTTGTCTTTAGCACCCCCATCAGCGTCATCATCAACTTTATCGGCGGACTTTATTTCATCTATCTGTTAGTAAGGGAGAATCAATTATGATCCGTGTAAGGAATTTAACCAAACGCTATGATACCAAAGAAGTGGTGAAAGACGTTTCCTTAAACATTGAAAAAGGATACATCACCTCTTTCATCGGCCCCAATGGAGCTGGTAAAAGTACACTGCTATCTATGATTTCAAGGCTCATGGAAAAGAGTGGTGGAGAAGTCACCATTGATGGCATCACCTTGGGTAATTGGAAGTCAAAGGATCTGGCCAAGAAGATTTCCATCCTAAGACAATCCAACAATCTCAATATAAAACTCACAGTGAGAGAGCTGGTAGCCTTTGGTAGATTCCCTTATTCCAAAGGAAATCTCACCTCAGAGGATGAAAGTCAAATTGATCAGGCCATTTCCTATCTGAAGCTGGAAGACATTGAAGATCGATACATCAATGAGCTCTCCGGTGGACAAAAACAGCGGGCGTATATAGCCATGGTTTTGGCTCAAGATACAGAATATATTCTTCTAGACGAACCTTTGAATAACCTTGATATGAAACATGCGGTGGAAATCATGAAAATTCTAAGAAAGATTGTGGATGAACTTGGCAAAACTGTTGTACTGGTCATCCATGATATCAACTTTGCTTCTTGCTATTCCGACAAGATCGTAGCACTGCAAGATGGTAAAATCATGCATTATGATGATACCGATAAAATCATCAATTCAGAAGTGCTTAATGAAGTCTTCGATATGGAATTTAATGTCCATCATTTGGGTGGGAAGAAAATCTGTACCTACTATGAGGAAGGTCTTTGTGACTGTAAAGTCCAAGGGACACCGCTTAGTATTGTGCAGTAGGAACATAGAAAAATAAAA
>DOKV01000219.1 GCA_003510765.1 Clostridiaceae bacterium
AAAAATACGTGAAATGAGAAATGAAGCAATTTCCCCGGAACATATTAATAACTCTCCTGAAACAGCTCCATCAAAGCGATTAGAATCACTTATTCCTAATTATGCTAAAGTTAAGAATGGTACGTTGCTTTCCAAGAGTATTGGTATTGATATATTGATGCAAGAGTGCCAACATTTTGCGAGATGGGTGGAAAAAATCAAAAGCATATAAGAGTCATTTTAGATCACTCTTTTATATTAGAATAAATCATTGTGTCGTGAATCAGAAACTAAATACAAGTGCCTGATTCATAATAAATGAGTAACTTGAAAAGAGAATCTCATTACTTCTTATTAGCTGGATATGGACCAAAACATTCTGGTCAAGGATCAGGATGGCAGCTTTGTGGACGACCTTATGGGAGGCTTCTTCGGAAAGAAATAGAATAGTACTGCCTTGGTAGATAAGAGTTTTAATGAGTCAGAGCTCTTTTCTTTTTTGGCCCTTCGCTTGTATAATAAGAGTCATAAAGGGGTGGGATTCGTTGAAAGAAACAGACTTGTATATGCAGGTGAAAACCTATTTTGAGGACCGTGGTTTTCTTGTGAGAAGTGAGGTCCGAGACATTGATGTGGTGGCTGTGAAAGAAAATCTTCTGGTGGGTATTGAGCTGAAGAAAGGTCTTACGGTGGAGCTTCTAATCCAAGGAACTCTTCGGCAGAAAACCTGTGATCTGGTGTACCTGGCCGTGCCCAAACCCAAACGCGTGGTAAAAGACAGAACCTTTATGAATCTTCTCTATATGCTGAAACGCCTGGAACTGGGGCTTCTCTATGTGGATGTGGAGAAGGGGGAAGCTGTGGAAGTGCTGGAACCTTCACTGTATGATCTTCAAAAAGGAAAACGATCCAGCATGAAAGAGAAGGTCCGGATTCTGAAAGAAACAGAGAAGAGATCCGTGGATGGAAATAAAGGGGGATCCAGAGGAAAAAAACTTTTAACCGCATACCGGGAAGATGCTTTAAGGGCAGCTGCGCTGATCCGGGTGAAAGGACATATTTCTCCCAAGGATCTCAAAGAAAGAAGACTGAAAGGGACGCTCTTATCGAAAAATTATTACCAGTGGTTTGAGAAAGTCGGACATGGAAAATACACCTTAAAAAGTACAGATGCCGTGGAGAAATCCTATGAATCACTTCTTCTGGGGTTCATTGCCGAGTATGAGAAAGAGAGTTCACTTCAGAAAGAACCGGTGGAGATGGACAATTGACCGGCTTGTCAAGGGTTTTTACTTTAGATTCTGAAGAAGTCCTGGGAAAATCGTGGAAAAAGTTAGAAAATTCATTTTTGGGGGTTGTCAAGTCCTAAATGATGAATTATGATGAAAGAGGTCACAGATTCATGACGAACTGTGATACGTTTTGCAAAGGAGGTTACGAAGATGAAGAAGGCTAATACAGTTTTTGCGAACATGAGTGTAGTATTTGATGCATACGCTACTGGTGCGTCCATTTTTAATAGTACAATGAATAGAGAAGTTTGTAACCTAGTTGGAGGATCCATCTAAACCCTTTGCCCCGCAAAGCAGTTGATCGATGATACCACAGGTTACAGCCTGTGGTTTTTTAATGGCTTGAAATGTTTTGTGGAGGGGATCCTTCACAAATCCTTCCGTAAGCCCTATGGAAAAGTATTCTTTTTTGGAGAAGCTTTTTTTGAAGAAACATGCAGGTATCCTGTGTGTTTCTTTTTTTTCTTTATGATAAAAAGCGAGAAATGCGAGGTGCGATTTCATTTTTAAACAGGAGACCCGGAGACCAGTACAGTAGAAGAAAAGACAGAAAGAAAGGTTGTGAAAACGAGATGAAAAACATTGCAAAATATTTAAAGGGCTATGGACTTATATTTTTCTTGGCCATTATGGCCATCATCCTTGCCACGGTGATGCAGCTCATGGTCCCCATCCTCATCAAGTATGCCATTGACTCCATCATTGGAGACGAGCCCGCGGGGAACTTACAGTTTCTCATGGATGCCTTTGGCAAAAGCCTTGGTGGCGTGGTATGGATCATTGTGATCATGAGCCTCTTGCGAGGGGTGTTCATGTTCTTAAAGGGCTATCTTTCCAGCGTGGCTGCGGAAAACATTGCTAGAAACATCCGAGAAAAACTCTACAGACAAATTCAGTATATGACCTTTGAGCGCCATACTAAAAAAGAAACGGGAGATATGGTTCAGCGATGCACCTCCGATGTGGAAATGGTGAGACGATTCATTGGTGTGCAAGTGGTGGATCTGGGAAGAATCTTATTCATGTTGGTGTTCACCCTCTTCATCATGGGGACCATGAACCTGAAACTGACTTTATACTCCATGATCATGATTCCCATCCTCTTTCTCTTTAGTTACCTGTTCTTCTTGAAGATCCAAAAAACCTTTAAGAAGTCAGATGAAGCGGAAGGCACCTTGACCACGGTACTTCAAGAAAACTTATCGGGCGTTCGTGTAGTCCGTGCCTTTGGCCGTGAGGACCATGAAATGTCACGCTTTGATGAAGTGAACAAAAATCACAAAGACATCACCTACAAACTCATTGAAACTTTGGCTGTGTTCTGGGCTTCCTCAGACCTATTGACGCTATTACAAAACGGCATTGTGCTGGTGGTGGGCGCTGGCATGGTCATTGGAGGAGAACTCACCATTGGGACCTTAACAGCCTTTATCACCTACGTGTCCATGCTCCTATGGCCTGTGAAGCAGCTGGGGAGACTCCTCAGTGAATTTGGCAAAACCACTGTAGCCTTAACCCGTATTGAAGAAATCCTACAAGAAGAGGTGGAAGAAGATACGGAAGAGGAAGGCACCCCAGACTTACAGGGGAACATCACCTTCTCCCATGTATCCTTTGCCTATGATGAACACCAAAAGGTCCTCGAGGACGTATCCTTTCAGGTGAAAAAAGGACAGACCTTGGGGATCCTTGGATCCACGGGCTCTGGGAAATCCACCTTGGTGCACCTTCTACAGCGGCTCTATGACTATGAGGGCAGCATCCTCATGGATGGGGTGGAGCTGAAAAAGATTAAGAGAAGCCACATTCGAAAGAACATTGGTTTGGTGCTTCAAGAACCACACCTCTATGCCAAAACCGTCAAGGAAAATATTGGCATCACCAAAAGAGACTATAAAGACAAAGCCATCTACGATGCGGCCAAAGCGGCCTCCATCCACGACAATATCTTAACCTTTAAAGATGGCTATGATACCATCATCGGCGAAAAGGGCGTGTCTCTTTCCGGTGGACAAAAACAACGAATCGCCATTGCCAGAACCATCATTGATGGAGATAAGAAAATGCTGATCTTTGATGATTCCTTAAGTGCCGTGGATACGGAAACAGATATGAGAATCCGCACAGCGCTGAAAGAGCGCAGCAAAGACATCACGACGCTGATCATCAGCCATAGAATCCAAACCCTTGCCGAGGCAGATCAAATCATTGTCTTAGATCAAGGGAAAGTGGTGCAAAGGGGAACCCATGAGGCTTTGATCCAAGAAGAAGGCCTCTACAAGAGAATTTGGGATCTTCAGCAGTTGGCTGTGTAAGAGAGCGCCTTGCATAAGGGGGACATAACATGGAAGAACAAAAAGAAATGAAACTAAAAGTGGATAAAACCATATGGAAGGACATGTTTCGCTATTTGAAAGACTTTAAAAAAGACTTTCTCATCTTGGGCAGTTTTATGATTGGCCTTGCGGCCATGGACATTGGGTTTCCACTCCTCACCAGATACGCCATCGATAATTTTGTGGCTAAAGGGGACTATGAAGGTCTCACCAGAGTGGGCATTTTGTATGCCCTCTTGGCCCTATCCTTAGGTGGCATCGTCTTTCTCTTCATCCGCCGTGCGGGAAAGATTGAGATGAACATTGTCTATAAGATTCGAAAGGATGCCTTCGAAAAACTACAACGGCTGTCCTTTAGTTACTATGATAAGAACGCCGTGGGCTGGATGATTGCCCGGACCACCTCCGATGCCACGAAAATTTCTGAAACCGTGGCTTGGGGCGTGGTGGATTTGGTGTGGGGTGGCACCATGATGCTGGGCATCTCTATAGTGATGCTCCTCATCAACTGGCAGTTGGCCTTGATCACCCTCCTCACCGTACCTGTTTTGGCCTTGGTCAGCGTCTTCTTTGAAAAGAAAATGCTGGTGTCTTACCGAAATGTACGAAAGATCAACTCCAAAATCACAGGGCTCTTCAACGATGGCATTGTGGGTGCCAAGACCACCAAAACCTTGGTGAGAGAAGAGCTGAACATTGAAGAGTTTCAAGAGGTCACCACAGACATGAAAAAGACCTCGGTACGGGCAGCCACCCTCTCAGCAGGGTACTTGCCCATGACCCTCTTTATCTCCGCCGTGGGCACGGTGCTGACCCTTTTTATGGGCAGTAACCTCCTCATGGATGGCTTCCTCACCTATGGCACCTTGGTGCTCTTCATCACCTATGCCCGTCAATTCTTTGACCCCATTTTAGAACTGGCTAGAATTTATACAGAAATGATTGGGGCTCAAGCGGCGGCAGAACGAGTCATGGGACTGCTTCATGAAAAGGAAGAAATTGTGGATGACTTGGTGGTGCAAAAAGAAGATTATGGGAAGATCCATGGAGATGTGACCTTTGAGAAGGTAAGCTTCTATTATAAAGAGGGCGAATACATCTTAAAGGACTTTAACCTTACGGTAAAAGCTGGGGAAACCATCGCCTTGGTGGGAGAAACGGGTTCAGGAAAGAGTACCCTTGTGAACCTTGCTTGTAGATTCTATGAACCCAGTGAAGGAAGAATTCTCATCGACGGGGAGGACTATCAGCATCGGCCTCAAAGCTGGCTCCACTCAAATATCGGGTATGTGCTCCAAGCGCCACACTTATTCAGTGGCACCATCAGAGAAAACATTCGTTATGGGAAACTGGAGGCCACGGAGGAAGAAATCATCGAGGCAGCCAAAGTGGTCCATGCCCATGACTTCATCATGAAACTAGAGAAGGGCTATGACACAGAAGTGGGCGAAGGGGGCGGCATGCTCTCCACAGGAGAAAAGCAGCTGGTGTCCTTTGCCAGAGCCATCATTGGCAAGCCAAGACTCTTCTTCTTGGATGAGGCCACCTCCTCCATCGATACAGAGTCTGAAGCCAAAATTCAAAAGGCCATTGAAGAGGTGTTGACCAATCGAACCAGCTTCATCGTGGCTCACCGTTTATCCACCATCAAAAATGCCGACCGGATCTTGGTCATAGACCAAGGGGAAATCTTAGAGGAAGGCACTCATGAAGAACTCTTGAAAAACCGCGGGCACTACTATGAACTCTACACCAATCAATTTGTGGAAGAGGCTGGAAAAGAAGTGCTCCAAGGGAAAGTGGGATAGGAAAGAAAAAGGGAACCTGAGGAAGGAAAAATCTTGCGGTAGTATCTTGATCTTTTAGACCGCCACCCCATGGGCATAGAAGGTTCTTCATAAAGTAAAATACTAGAGACCATTAGGAAGGGACATCTTTTCTAGGGTCCAAATAAAAGGTACCCCAATTTTACAGATCTTGTAGAATTGGGGTACAATCATGTAGAAGAAAGAATCTCTTTGAAGAAAGAGGTGAAAGGTGGGAAAAGAGATGAAGGTGACGGTACTACTGGAAAATGATTTGGCCAAGGAAGGACTCACTGCGGCCCATGGGTTGTCGCTTTATATAGAATCAGAAGAAGAGAAACTCCTCTTTGACTTTGGCCCGGATGCGTCCTTTTTAGACAATGCAAAGAATTTGGGTGTGCATTTGGAAGAGGTGACCAAAGCCTTTTTGTCCCATGGCCACCAAGATCACAGTGGCGGTCTAAAGGCCTTTTTATCCGTGAATGATAAAGCCCAGGTCTACATCCATGAAGAAGCCTTTTTGCCCCACTTTTCCAAGCAAGAAAATGGGGTGCTCAAGGATATTGGCCTTGCCAAAGACTATAAAAACCACCCCCAAGTGGAGGTGGTGAAAGAAGATCTCGCGGTGTCTCCAAGACTTCATTTGCTGTCGAAGATTTCCTTGGAAGAGATGATGCCTCCAGGCAATGAAACGCTGTATATGGAAAAAGATGGCCGGGTATTGCCCGATGACTTTCATCATGAGCAAAATCTTCTTTTGGAGGAGCGTGGACAATATTTTCTGTTCACCGGCTGTGGCCATCGAGGGATTCTCAATGTGATGGAAGCTGTGGAGGAGAAAAAGATTGAAGTGGCTGCGGTCTTTGGCGGGTTCCATGTGAAAAAGCCTTCCAAAATCCACAAGGATGATACATATGTGCCAAGACTTGCAAAAAGGCTTAGGGAACGAGATACCTTGTACTACACCTGTCACTGCACGGGCTTAAAAATGTATCAGCGATTACATGAGACCTTGAGAGACCAGGTGGCCTACATCTCCACGGGGGAAGAAATCACCTTGGAATAAGCGTAGAAGCACATACCTTTATCTTCATTACAATGAGGCTTTTATGGCCTCTAGATCATAGTGTCCAGAGGAGACCTCCCAAAGGTAGAGGGCAGCCAAAGTGCCTTGGGGGGAAAACAGCTGCTTATAATACTGAAACTGTTTTTTAGAAAGGGTGTCATGGCCATAGAGCATCATGAGCCCTCTTTTTATGGCCAAATCTCCATAACTTAAGACATCTTTTCTACCTAGGGTGAAGATGAGGACCATTTCTGCGGTCCAAGGGCCAATGCCTGGGAGTTTTGTGAGGGCTTCTATGACCTCTTCATCGGAGGCAAAAGGGAGGGTTTCCAGGTCCAAGGTACCTTGAAAAATCATGGTGGCGGTACCTTTGAGGTAAGAGGCTTTGGGGCCACTGAGGCCAAGCCCCCGAAGGGTGTCCAAAGGAGCCTCGGAGATGGATTTCGGGGTGATTTGGGGAAAGGCCTTTAGGCATCTTTGCCAAATGGTTTCTTGGGCTTTCATGCTGATTTGCTGCCCTACAATGCTTTTGAGAAGACTTTGAAAAAGATCAGGCGTTAGGCTTCTAGGCGTTAAAGGAATGGTCTCCATAACTTTCTTCATCAAGGGATCTTTTTCCTTCAGCGCTTGGTGGTCTTCTTTGGTAAAGAGCTGTTCCATAGCGTGTCCTCCTCTTTTGGGGTGAATTTTCTTTAGTATACCGAGAAAGCTTCCTGTTTGCTAGGGAAAGTTCCAGTGTATATGATAGCACTGTAGAAAAAAGAGATAGTGTAAAAATAGAAAAACATAGTATTAAGAAGAAGGATTTCTTCAAAGGGCATAGAATAAAGAATATAGAGTATTACGTGTTTGTTCAAGGAGGCGTCATGGGAGAGATTTTTGGTAGAGAGCGGCGAAGAAAAGAGGGGAGGACCATTTTGATGATTCTTCTTTTGGGAAGTATCATCACCTTTTTTTTAGATGCGCAGTTTCAGTTTGGCTATGGGTTGCGTTCTGCCATAAAGGTGGTGCTGTTCATAGGGATGCCTTGGATCATGTATTGGCAAGTAAAAAGTATGGATCTATTCTCCGTACTACGCAATGATTTGGGCAGGAGTGCCTTCCGAAAGTCCGTTGTACTGGGGTTGGGGGTCTATGTATTTTTACTGGTCCTGTATGTATTGATCAAAGACTTCTTGGATTTAGGGACCATAGAAGAGGCTCTTCAAACAGGCGCTATGGTCAATAGGGATAATTTTTTATTCATCGCCTTGTACATCCCTTTGGTGAATGCTTTTTTAGAAGAATTCTTTTTTCGAGGCTTTGGCTTCTTAAAGCTCCGTGCATCCCTGGGGAGAGGGCCAGCGTATCTTTGTAGTGCACTGCTCTTTTCTTTGTATCATGTGGGCATCATTGATGGATGGGCAAACCCTTTGATCACCCTATTAGCTCTATTGGGCCTTTTCATCAGCGGACTTTTCTTCAACTTCCTCAATGAGAAAAATGGCCATATTTACAACAGTTATATGGTCCATATGTTTGCCAATTTGGCCATCAATACCATTGGGCTCCAGATGTTTGGCTTCATTCATCTGCCCTTTTTAGGCTAAAGGAGAGATGGAGATGTCCATGGAAGATCTTCTCAGATCCATGAAGGCAGAAGCCCAGGAGGAGAATGCCTTTTATATGGAAAAGTATATGCGGCATCAGTTTTCCTTTTTGGGCATCAAAACCCCCGAAAGAAGAGCCCTCTTTCGGGGGTTTCTAAAAAGCTATAAAGGAGACCCTTTGAAAGATGCGGAAATTCTTTATGCGTATCCCCATCGGGAGTGTAAGTATATGGCCATAGACCTCTTGGTGAAGTATGAAAAGACCTTGACTCCAGAGGATCTAGAGCGGATTCTGTCTTTGGCCCTAAAGGAGCCCTGGTGGGATACCATCGATGCTTTGGCATCAAAGGTGTTAGGTCCCATGGCCCAAAGATCTTCCTTTGTTAAAGAACACTTGGTGGAGCTCATTTCACAAGAGGACATTTGGCTAAAGCGCATCGCCATTTTGTTTCAGTTGTCTTATAAGAAAGATACTGATGAGGCGCTTTTGGCCTTTATGTTGTCCAAGGGGCTTCACACAGGAGAATTCTTTGTGGACAAAGCTTTAGGCTGGGCCCTAAGGGAATATAGCAAGACCAATAAGGTCTTTGTTCAAGAAGTGCTACATACCTATGACGTCTCTTCCTTAACCAGAAGAGAGGCCAGTAAATACCTGTAAAATTTGTGGAGAAGGACTTTTTTCATAGTATAATAGACAAAAAGAACCAAGGTAAAGGAGGAAAACTATGGCGGTGGTCAAAGAGCAGGATACTGTGGTGAAGATGCCTCTGAAGAAGGTCTATGACCTCATTGAGGCGGATTTTAGAAAGCGTACAGAGACCCTCATGGAAGAACGAACCCTCACAGAGGAGGATGGATTTTTCAAGATCTTTTTCAAAAAATCCATGGTCTCCAATGGGGAGTATCTAGAGGTGAGGTTAAAGAAAGAAGGAGAGATGGAGACAAAACTCTCCATGGTGTCTAAAAGCAAGGTGGAGAAAACCGTTCATGACTGGGGAAAGAATCAAAAGAACATTCATTTGATTCTTCAAATTATAGGAGTGATGAAACAAGATGAAAAGAAGGGCGTATATTACCCGGGACGAAAGTGACATCTTAAAGGAACTGACAGATCTTCAGATTCATGTAACCAAAGAAAATGGTACGGAAATGCCCCATAGAAATCTCTATGATCAGCATTTTGAAGAGGGGATTTATGTGGATTTGTATACTGGAGAACCGCTGTTTTCCAGTCGTGATAAGTACGATGCGGGATGTGGGTGGCCTAGTTTTACAAAGCCCATTGAAAAGCGTACGGTGAAAGAAAAAGCGGATTTTGATTTTGGCATGCACCGCATTGAAGTGCGTGGTAAAACATCAGACGCCCATTTGGGACACGTATTCACCGATGGGCCCAAAGACCAAGGAGGACTTCGTTATTGTATCAATTCCGCCGCTATGCACTTTATTCCGAAGGCGCAGATGGAAGAAGAAGGCTATGAAGACTACTTGTATCTTTTTGAGGAAGAAACCTAAGAGAGATTCTGTGGCAAAGAGAGGGAATGTATGAAAAATATACTCATCGTAGAGGATGAAAGACGACTGGCCAGGTTCATGGAACTGGAGCTGACCCACGAAGGATACAATGTGGATATTGTATCCGACGGTCAAAGTGCTCTCATGAACCTCATGAATAAAACATACGATGTGATGCTCCTGGACCTGATGATTCCCATTGTGGATGGAGTGGAGGTCACAAGGCGGGCAAGAACCTTTACGGATCTACCCATCATCATGATCACCGCTAGAGATGGCGTGGCAGATAAGGTCAAGGGCCTGGATATGGGGGCAGACGATTATTTGACCAAGCCCTTTGAGATGGAGGAGCTCTTGGCGAGGCTTCGGGTGCTGTTTCGCAAGAAAGCCCCCAAAGAAGAGGCCAAGAATCTCTTGACCTTTCAGGGGCTTTCTCTCAATCGAGAAAACTACGAAGTGTACCGAGATGGAGAAAAGAAAGAGCTGACCAAAAAAGAATTTGATCTCCTGGGCTATTTATTGGAGAACCAAGGGATTGTGTTGACTCGAGAGAAAATCTTGAACAATGTATGGGGCTTTGACTTTGAAGGTGAAACCAATGTGGTGGATGTGTATATCCGTTTTCTTAGAAGCAAACTGGACGATGGTTATGAGGAGAAACTCATCCACACAGTTCGGGGCGCAGGCTACATCATTCGGTAGTGCTCATGAAAGGGTTAAAACTGTCCACAAAAATGACGTGGAACTATGCGCTGATTTTCACCAGTGTCCTCCTGTTCATCAATCTGGCGGTGTTTTTCAGCACCCAGCTCTACAACCGCCTTACAGCGGTGCAGGAGGTGGAAAATCTTCTAGGGCGTTTAGAGGAGGGCATCCTCCGTGGGGAAGCCTATACAGAGGAGGATCTTCTTAAAGAAGGGATCCTCTTTCCTTATTATGCAGAAATCCATGAAGGGGAGGAGATTCTTCGATCCTTACCTCACTTGAGACTGATCATGGAGGAGGGGGAAGTGCGTCTCCAAAAGGACTTAGCAAAGGGCGTGGAGAGTTCTTCCAACCTGATTTTAAGGACTGTTCGGGCACCGGGCAAAGAAGGCCTTGTGACCCTCTATGTCCTCAAGGATTTGTCGGTGTTTTCTTTTATGAATGCTGTGACCTTGGTGACGCTATTGCTGGCCTCCATCTTTGGCATTTTTGTCAGTTATGTGGTGGGCTATTACATGTCCAAGGAGAGTTTTCGCCCCATTTTGGCCATGACCAAATCCGCGGCAGCCATAGGGCCTGGAAATCTGCATGATCGCATTGACGTACCAGAGGTGCAAGATGAGCTTAGAGAGCTTTCCATAACCTTCAACAGTCTCTTGGAGCGCATGGATGATGCCTATGAAAAGCAAGCCAAATTTGTGTCCGATGCCAGCCATGAGCTGAGAACGCCTCTAACCGTGATCAAAGGCTATAATGATCTACTCATGCGCTGGGGAAAAAAAGACCCAGAGGTATTGGAGGAGGCCATCACGGCCATTCGCCAGGAAACAGATCACATGAGCGTCTTGGTAGAAAATCTTCTTTTCATAGCCAAAGGAGAAACTTTGAAAGTCACCCTTCAAGTAGCACCTTTTTCCATGAAGGATTTACTAGAAGAAACAGCCAAAGACTTTTCCTTAAGTGTCCCAGATCGAAAATTTTTGGTGGAGGCAGAAGCCTTTAAGGTGCTGCAAGACCGTAGACTCTTAAAACAGCTGCTTCGCATCTTCATTGACAACAGTGTGAAGTTCACAAAAGATGGGGGTATCATCAAGCTGATGGCGAAGAAAACGCAAGAAGGTTATGTTTTGTCCGTCTGTGATGATGGCGAGGGGATCCAAAAAGAAGACCTGGAGCATATTTTTCAACGTTTTTACGTGGGGGATAAGGCTAGGACCAAAGATAAGGCAGGTTCAGGGCTAGGACTATCCATTGCCAAATGGATCGTGGAGACCCATGAAGGCATGGTAGAAGCCTTGAGTGCCCCTAAGGAAGGGACCATCATGCGGGCAACCTTTCCTTTAAAAGCTCTGGTGAATGAAGAAGGTCAAGAATAAGAGAACCATCTATAATCATCAAAAGTCCCTGAACCTCTTTTTGATAGAGGCTCAGGGACTTTGAGTTTTCGGTAAACAAAATACCCCTTAAGACTTTTTCACGGGGACTTTTCGTAGGTTCTTCTCCGTTTTTCTCTGGGTACGCTTTAAGCTGATGTAGTAGATGCCTTTTCGATACCCTGCATACAGCAGATGCCAGGAGGCTTGCAATATAAATCCCAGGATCATGGCATAGAGAATATGCTTATAAAAAGTAGGATAGGGATTCTCTGGGAGATCATAAATGTAGATGTCCCACAAGGAGAGGAAGAGAAGTACTTGGGCCAGTAAGATCCCAAGGGTCATGACCCGTGCCAAAATGGCCAGTCTCATGAAGAAAAATAGTAGAATTAAGAGGCCCAGGGCCACATAAAGGTAAAGGTAGGGCCCAAAAAGTTTGGGTAGTGTGGTAATTTCCAGCACTTCAAAGGGGTCCCAGTTATAGATATAGACTTCTCCAACGGTGTGTGCTGCCAGGAGCATTACCATGGGGAGCAGTCTTATGAGGAAAGCCTGGATAAACCAGACGGTTTTTAATAGATACTTCATGGGGTTTCCTCCAAAATCATCGCCGTAATCAGTTCTTCATCATCCGTCTTCTAAAAGGAACCCTACATCCAAGGTTCCCAGGGTGTTGTTTCAAATGTATGGATACTAGAAAATTATAGACCAATCTTCTTAGTTTTTCCATGGGTAATGCTGAATTTCTTCTTAAAGTGTGGATGAAAGAAGACTTTTTATGGGAATCATGCCCGAAGTTGCGTTCATTCAAGGGATGATAAAAAAACAATGGGGAATAATGCAAAAGACAAAGGGTAAAGAATCTATGGCCATGCCTTTGGTCTGCTGAAGAACTGTGGTAAAATAGAGAAGCATTAAGGGGATTTTAAATATCCTTTAGTATACTAGAGTGCGAACAAATCTTGGCTTGAAAGAAGGTAGTAGATCGATGAAATTTTTACAAAAACTAGATAAACTGGTGGCGCGCATCGCCATCAAAGATTTGATGAAATACATTATGCTGGGCTCATTTTTGGTCTTTATGGTGGATTTAGGCTCCAATAGGATGCTCAGTAGTTTGCTGGCCTTTAGCCGGCCTCACATTATGGCTGGTCAAGTATGGCGGGTGGTGACCTTTGTCTTTGTCCCAGGGTCCACCAGTTTCTTTATGATCATCAGCTTTTTCTTTTATTTCTACATTGGACGGGTGTTGGAGATGGCTTGGGGTACCACCCGGTTTAACACCTATTACCTCTTGGGGTATCTCATGACGGTTTTGGTAGGTTTTTATACGGGCTTCACCACCACCTATTATCTAAACATGACCCTGTTTTTAGCCTATGCAGCCACCTTCCCTGAAAGCCAAGTGAATCTGTATTTCGTCTTGCCGGTGAAGGTAAAGTACTTAGGATTCCTTTATGGCATTTTGGTAGTCATGGAGTTCATTGGCACTGGTTTCTCTGGTAGAGTGGGCATTTTGGCATCCCTTCTTAACTTTTTGGTGTTCTTTGGCCCAGGGTTCATGAAGGATCAAAAAAGGCGATCGAAGACCCAGAAGATGCGTAGAAACATTGAGACGGCAAAGTTTTCCACAAGAACGGCCTCCATCCATAAGTGCACCGTTTGTGGCATCACCGAAAAAGACGATCCCAACATGGAATTTCGGTACTGCTCTAAATGCGAGGGGAATTACGAGTACTGTGAAAAGCATTTGGTAAACCATGAGCATAAAACCAAAGTCATTCACATGGAGGATCGCAGAAAAATGCAGTAACCCTGAATATAAGTGATGTCACTGGCTAGTGGAAGTGTCATCATGAGTTGTGGGCAAGGGTTAAATCCTTGTGATATTCCTGTGATTTTTCCAGGAAAAATATTGATTTTGCTCAAGGATTTTACTATACTAATTTCGTGGTGCTTCGGGCACCATGGAGATGAAGAGGCATGGATGCTTTCGTCATTGGCAGAATCCATGGCCAAAGTAGTCTCTCATCATGTGCCTAGCCCTTGTGGCTGGGCACATCATACTTTAGAAATCTTTCAGCGCTTTTCTTTTACAAGGAAGAGCGCTGTTTTCATGGGCAGATTCTTTGGAGAGGCGCATTTTTCTCTTTTTGCCTTCCATGATAGAAGAAAGTAAAGTTTCCCCTTTTAAGTCCATGGCTCTATGGCTTATAATGGAGATAAAGATGCCTTGTGAAGGAGGTCAAAAATGATGAAAAAATATGGTCTTTCCACCCGGGACAATAAGCAGGTGAAGTTGAACCGCTTAGAAGTCACAGGGAACATTTGTGGAGAGTACATTGAATACACCATTTCCCAAGATTATAAAAATACCACGGGAGAGAATATAGAAGGGGTCTATAGTTTTCCAGCCCCCGCTACGTCTCTCATTACAGGGTTAGAGGTAAACCTAGGTGGCCGGAACTTAAAGGCCATGGTGGAAGACCGAGAAGCTGTGTTAAAGACTTTAGAAGAGAGCAAAGAAGAGGGCATCAATACCTTGAGTCTGGAACAAAAAGACGATGAGTACTTCACCATCACCATTGGGAACATTTTGCCCAATGAGAAGGTCAATGTGAAGATTTCTTATATGGATCAATTGACCTATGAAGATGACACCTTGTCCCTCTACGTGCCTTCCATTGTGGAGCCGGTGTATTACCGAGAGGATGAGGAAGCAGAAGAAGGGGAAGATCTGGACTTTTACCTGTCTTTATTGGTGGAGTCCTACAGCAAAATGATTGTGAAATCCCCCAGTCATAAGATCAAAGTAGAAAGGGAAGACGACACCTTGTCCAAGGTGTCGGTGCAAAAGGGACAAACCTTAGACCATGACTTCATTTTGACCCTGCGAGAAGAAAAGCCTCAAATTGCTGCGGGTATGGGCTATAGCTTTTTTGAAGAAGAGATGGAAAAATCCATACTCATGCTGAAGCTTGCGCCGGTATTGCCGGATATTCCTGTGGAGTATACCACCAATTATCACTTCATCTTGGACACCTCCGTGTCCATGGATGGGTTTAAGTTAGAAGAAGCCAAAAATGCCATGCTCATCGCCTTGAGAAGCTTAGAAGAGGGAGATACCTTTAACCTCATGGCGTACAATGAAGAAGTGTATAAGTTCTCTGAGTGGGGGAAGGTGAAGTATACCAAGGAAAACCTTGCTGCGGCTACAGAATGGATTGAGGGCCTCACCACCAGAGAAGGGGAATGCACCTTTGAGGCACTCAAAGATGCCATTCGAGAGGCAGAGGAAGAAGAAGTGGAAACCACCATTTTCCTCTTTACCGATGACGTGGTGGCAGAGGAGGATGAAATCCTGGAGTATGTCCGCACCAATGTGGGCGACCACCGGATTTTCCCCATCGGCATGGACACAGAGGTGAACAGCTACTTCATCAACCGTCTGGCAGAGGTGGGCAATGGTCGACCTGAGTTCATTGAAGAAGGAGAGCGGATCGATGACATCATCCTTCGTCAATTCAACCGCATCCATAATCCACAGCTGGATGTCACGGAGATTGATTTTGGGGACATGGTGGTGGAGCGCACCTATCCAGGGACCATCACCTATCTCTATGACCGAGAACCCTTTACCATCTTTGCTTTGGTGGAAGGGTCCATTGAGGGAAGAATTGAGATCAAAGGCATCGTAGATGAAGTGGATTATACCATGCACATTGATTTGGACAAGCTTGAAATTGAAGAAAACTCTAAGCTCATTCAAAAAGTGTGGGCGAGAAAGAGAATGGAATCCTTGGTGGAAAAGGAGCGTTCTGCCCGTGGGGTGGAGCAAGAACAGATTCGGGAAGAGATTTTAGCATTGTCTAAAACCCATTCCATCTTATCTTCAGAAACCAGCTTCATCATGATGGAGACGGTCTTAGACCCGGTGATGGGTATGGGCCTCAACCGCATTGTGCCCATGGACATGAGTGAAACCACCATGAAGAACCTCTCCAGAGGATACTTCTTGGATGAAGCGGCCTTTAGCTTTGATGTGAACATCCGAGAAAAGATGGCCATCTCAGGACTCACCCATAAAGAAGCCAAAATGGCCATTCAATATGACCGAGACAATCTACTTCGGATCCTGGCCAAAAATCAGCAAGCCGATGGGTCTTTCCTAGAAATTGGTGAAGAATCCGAAGCAGAGATCTTAGAGACCACCCTTAGAAGTCTCTTGGCCTTCTTGGTGGGTACCGAGACCACCACCTTCTATCTGAACAATGTATCCAAAGCCCTTCGGTATGTCATCGCTACCTTGAAAAAGGATGAACGATTCATCACCGAGAGAAACTATATGCTTCTTCGTATTGCCTATGATTTGGCAGAGAAGAAGAACCTCATCAAGGGGAAAGTACGTAATGTCAATGAAGAGCTTCTTAGCATCATTTCAGATCTGAAGTACCGTGAATCTTTAGATGAAGTGAGTGATTTGGTGTATCGCGCCTCTCCCATCCAAAAGAAGTTCATCATGGCAGGAACCTTAAACATCACCAAGTCCTATGTGGAAAATGCCCATGAAATCTTTGAGATGGATATTCGAAAGAACATCGAAAACATTGCCAACTTGGCCATGGCCAAAGCCCTCTAAAAGAGGCTGCCCCTTAGGTGCCTACGGAGCCTAAAAGAAAAGAAGCAAAAAGAAGAAAAACAACCCAATAGAAAAGGCCTGATGAAAGAAGAATCAATGCTTTCATCAGGCCTTTTTGGTTAAGTGCTTTTTACCGTCTTCTGCTCAGACCTTTTCGAAGGTGTGTAGACGCCTAGAGAACAAGGGTAAGGTTTGCAAGCGCTTGGTGAGCACTGCGCCCAAAGAAACCCACACAAGATCCATGGGCAAAAAGATCAACGCGCCCACTTGCAGGGCTTTTATAAAGGGCAAGGGGGTGGCAAAATAAACGCCCATGAGCACATAGAGATAGGTGACCCCAAAGCCGTAGATGGTCAAAAGCCCCAGAAAGGCATAGAGAAGTAGGAAGGGCAATGACTTGGTGGGCCTCTTCTCCATGAAGCTACCTACCAAGTAACTGGCCATGATGAATCCTAGAAGATAGCCGAAGGTGGGGGTAAAGATGTATAGCAGTCCTCCGCCACCGGTGAACACTGGAAGGCCTAGAAGACCCAGGAGCACATAGAGCCCTTGGGATAGGGCTCCTTTTTTTCCTAAGAGTAGGCCTGATAAGAGCACAAAGACGCTTTGGAGGGATACAGGGACCGTACCCAAAGGAATGCGTATGGTAGCCCCAAGGATGGTCAATACGGTGAATAGGGGAATGAGGGTGAGATCTAAGGTGGTGAGTGGGAGTCGTTTTGTCTTCATGGGGTGTCTCCTTTACGAATGCGAATTTCTCCTGAGTGGAGGGTCAAAAGGTGGTCGCCTCTTTTGACCAGCAGGTGGCCTTCTTTGGTAAGGTCCACAAGTTGTCCGCTTTTTTCTTGCCCTTCATGGGTGAAGAGGATGCTTTCTCCTAGATAGAGCAGATGCTGTTTGTAGCGGGCAAGGAGGGTTTCTGGATCCGTTTTGGTGAGAAGGAGGTAAGCCTCTATCTTCGCTAAGATCTTTTTAGCCAAAGCCACCCGGTGGAAGGTCTTCCCCGTGGCCAGGGCCATGGAGGTGGCAATGTCATTTAGTTCAGGAGGAAAGGACTGAGTGTTCACATTGATGCCAATGCCTATGATAAGACTAGAGTAGGCACCGGTTTCCATCTCTAGGCTTCCTTCGGTTAAAATCCCAGAGACTTTCTTTCCATGGATATAGAGATCGTTGACCCATTTGATGGAGACGAGTCCTTCCATGGCCTCTGCCAAAACTTCTTGTAGGGCCACGGCGCAGGCCATGGTCACCAAGGAGGGATTGTAGCTTCCTAAATCTGTGGTTTTCAGCAAAGAGAAGTAGAGCCCCCCTTCGTCCAAGGCATGGAAGCTTCTTCCTTGCCTTCCCCGTCCTGCCGTTTGTTTTTTGGCAAAGACCAACGTGTTGTTCTTTTGGTTTTCTAATTCTTTGAGCCAGGTATTGGTGGAGGGCACCTCTGTCAAAAGATGCACTTCATAAGGGTGGTTCTTCCCCAAGGCGTCTTGCAGACTGGCCAAGTGGAGCACATCACTGTCCTTACTCAGTCTATAGCCGCTGTTTTTTTTGGCGTCAATATCATGGCCTTCTGCTTTCAAGGCCTGGATGGCCTTCCAGATGGCGTTACGTGAAACACCTAAGTGGTCCTTCAGGTAATTTCCCGAAAGATAGTCTCCTCGATGCTCTTCCAGTAGGGTGAATACTTTTTCTTTACTCAATACAGCGCACTTCCTTTTAGGTTCTTCTACTTCTTAGTATAGCATCAAACAAGAGTTCGTCAACCTAAAATAGAATGCAGGGTGACAAAAAAGAACCGGGTTGACCTAGGAGGCATTCTCTGGTAAAATACCCCTATAGGGTATATGAAATACAGGAGGAAAGAAGTCTATGAAAAAAGTAATCATTTATAGCACCCCCACATGTGGATGGTGTCATCGAACCAAAGACTATTTGAGAGAGAAGGGTGTGTCCTTTGAAGATAAGGATGTGTCTAGAGATCGCGTAGCAGCCATGGAGATGGTGAAAAAATCCAATCAGATGGGGGTGCCTGTCATCGATATTGAAGGATCCATTCTTGTTGGCTTTGATCAAGCAGGCATCAATAGATTGCTGGGCCTATAGAAGGGCCAGGGGAAAAGGTCTTAGAAGAGCAATGCTTTTCCAAGATCTTTTCTTTATGGCGTGCCATAATTTTCAATATTCTTCTGGGGTTTTAGGGAAGAAGGGAGGCTCTCCCTGGTTTAAGAAAGCCTATTGACAAGAATGAGTATTTTGGCTAAAATCATACTTGGATAAAATATTAACAAAGAAAGATGTGAACACTGTTCTAGGTAACCGTGGGACTAGAAGGCCTTTATGACCTTGTAGACATTCCGGGATAAACGAGGTAGTAGCATCCTTTTTTTGTGCCCAAAAATGCGCCAGGGATCTCAGGGACTATACTAAAACCTAAGTCTTGGTTATGGGCGAACCTTTTGCTAGAATAAGAAGAAAAGCTATAGGAGATAAGTAGATGAAGATTACGGTACTAGGGAACAATTCCACCACGGTCCAGCCAGGAGGTGCTTGCTCTTCCTATCTCATCACCCATGAAGGAAAGAACCTTCTGATAGACGTAGGCAACGGTAGCTTGTTCAACTTAAAAAAAGTCTGTGCCTTAGCAGACATTAACGGCATCATCTTGACCCATCATCATTTTGATCACCTGTCTGATCTCTTCTTGTTTCGCTATGAACGAGAGGGACATAAGTATATGGGATACCCTGTGGCACCCATTCCCCTCTATAGTCCGAAGATGGACCCTTGGCTGGAGGAAAAACTCATGAAAAATGGACTCTTTCATTGGGAAGAGATTAGGGGCGCAAAGAGGAGAGATGTTTTTGGGCTTCAAGTGGATTTTGTGCCGGTGGAGCATCTGATCGAAACCTATGCCCTACGCATCACAAATGGGACGAAAACCTTTGTGTATTCTGCGGATACGGGTCTTTGCGAAGGCATCAAAGAAGCGGCCAAAGGGGCAGATCTATTTCTTTGTGAGGCCACCTATTTGAGCACGGA
>DOKV01000153.1 GCA_003510765.1 Clostridiaceae bacterium
GCCATTTTATGCTCTCTTTTTCTATTTTTTCTCGGTCCTCTGGTATAATGAAAAAAGAATCACTGAACCGAATAAAAAACAATCAGGTGGGGCCATGAGGCTCCTGTGGATGATGCATGGAGGAATGTATGGAATTTAGTTATGGACAACAAACTTTGTCAAATTTAAGAAGGGCGCAAGAGCAGTGCTACCTTTTAACCAATAGAAAAGGCGGATACTCTTCCCTAAGTCTTGCTGGCTCTGCTTCAAGAAATGAGCAGGTGCTTCTTATGGCTTCTATAAAAGCCCCCAATGAGTGGGTGCAAATGGTGGCCAATGTGGAGGAAATACTAGGCACAAGGAAAAGGGAGATCAGTTTCTTCTCCCAAGAGTACGTAGGATATACGAAAAACAAAGAAGGGTGTAAGAACCTTTTGGGGTATCGTCAAAATTCTTTTCCCACTTGGACTTACCTCCATGAAGGAGTTCAGCTGGAGAAAACCATCCTCATGGATTATGAGTCCAATGGTGTACTCATAAGTTATGAGGTGGAAAATCATAAAGAAGAAGAAGTGTCTTTAAAGCTGAGACCATGGTTTCGATTCATGAAAAAAGGGGAGATGCCAAGAGAAAGCCTCAAACTATTGGTGACAGAGAAGACCATCTTGTGTGGAGAATATCTTCTTTATGTGGATACCGATGGGCTTTTAGAGATGGAAGCCCCCTCTTATGAAGGGGATTGGTATTTTGAAGACGATGCAAAGGATGAGCGCAGTGCTATAGGGGCAGCTTTTGCAGAACCAGTCTATAGATATCAGTTGAAACAAGGAGAAAAGAGAAAGATCCATCTGTATTTTGGTCTGGTACCCATGGTAGGGTCCAGGGAAGAATTCATGGCTCGAGAAGTAAAAAGAAGAGAAGATCTCCTTATGCAAGGGACATTTCATACAGCGATCTCCAAGCAATTGGCGTTGGCAGCAGATGCCTTCGTGGTGGATCGCGCGTCAACGGGGGGGAGAACCATCATCGCAGGATATCCATTTTTCGGGGACTGGGGAAGAGATACCATGATTGCGGTGATGGGTTGCTGCATTGCCACCAGACGAAAAGAAGACACAGAAGAGATCTTCAGAAGCTTCATGAAATACATGAGAAAAGGCATTATGCCAAATATGTTTCCTGAGGGAGAGGCGCCACCCATGTACAATACGGTGGATGCTTCACTCCTCTTCATCTATGCGGTGTATGAGTACTACAAGGAGTTTCAAGATCTTTCCTTTGTGGAAGAAGCCTATGACTCCATGGCAGAAATTATACGTTGGTATCAAAAAGGCACAGATTTTCATATTCAGATGGATGAGGATGGCCTCATGCTTGCAGGGAGAGACTTGGAACAAGTGACGTGGATGGACATCCGAATCCAAGGATACCTACCTACCCCAAGACACGGAAAGCCTGTGGAAATCAATGCCTATTGGTATAATGATTTGAAGATCATGGCGGTGTTTTCAAAGCTGCTAAAAAAGGGAGAGGAAGACCACTATGAGGCTTTGGCTAAGAAAGTTCAGCAGTCCTTTTTGGAAAAATTTTGGCATGAAAAGGGCTATTTACGAGATGTGGTGTCCGGAACCAAAGCAGATGATCAGCTAAGGCTCAATCAAATTTATGCAGTGTCTGTACCCTTTGGGATGCTCCCCAGAGAGAAAGAAAAGCAAGTGGTCAGGACAGTTTTTGAAGAACTTTATACACCCTATGGACTCCGGTCATTGTCGCCCAAGGATGAAGAGTATCGAGGAGTTTATGGGGGCTCCCTATGGAACCGGGATATGGCTTATCATCAAGGTACCGCTTGGGCCTTTCCTTTGGGGGCGTATTACTTGGCCTATTTAAAGGTCCAAGACCACAGTGAGGAGGCCAAAAGAACCGTGAAAAAGGCCCTTAGTCTTTTGGAAGGGACCTTAAGAGAAGGATGTGTGGGTCAAGTGGCAGAGATTTTTGACGGGGATGGACAAGGAGTCTCCAAAGGATGTTTTGCCCAAGCTTGGAGCGTGGGAGAGCTGTTAAGAGCATCCTTAGCAGCAGAAAGGTAAAAGTATAATCATTCATCAAAGTGAGTAAAAAGTGCATAAAAAGAGGAAATATGCGAAAATCAAAGAGAATAGAAGGAAAATATACATAGAGAAAGCTAAAGAAGGCTAAAGGTCTAAAAAGAGGATTTCATTTTTCAGCAAATTCTGTTAATATAAAGATGAGCTCCAAGGAATACCTAAAATGGACATCTAAAGGACCCCATTATTTCAGAAACACCATAAAAGAAATCAGCTTATTAGACCGTAGATCCAAACATATCTGCTATACCTGAAAAGTGAAAGAGAAAATTGAATTACCATTAGTCAACAAACATGGAAACCAATTACATATGAAGTAAAATTTATATGCCAATGTAGAAATGCAAGAAGACCAAAGTAAACCATTAGTAACAAGTATCTTAGCAGATGAATCCATTAAGCATTGAAATCTTTTAGGAAACGAAGAATATGGCAGATGATAGATGGAAGTTGAGAAAGGTTCGTTGGGGCTTTTTCATTGCCAAATAAAAAAGAGTGCATTCTTTATAGAATGTACTCTTTTTTGCGTCCTTTTGAATTCTTTTTTCAAGAGAGCGTACCTAAGGTTTTCTTTTAAGGAAGCGTGAATTCATGGATGTCTTTCAAATGGCGATGCTCTTCATGATAATCTAGGCCATAGCCCACCACAAAGGTGTCTGGCATGGTAAAGAGGCGATAGTGCACCGTCAAATGAAGAAGTCTTTTGTTTGGATTATCTAAGAGTGCCAACACTTTCAAACTCTTGGGATGAAAAGACTCAATATGCTGGAGGAGCGTTGCAAGGGTAAGGCCGGTGCCCACCACATCTTCTAGGAGAAGGACAGATTTTCCCTCTATGGGCAAGGTCAAGTCTTTCACGTAGGTAATGATTCTGTTTTTTTCGGTGTCTTTTTTGACGCCAATGGAGAGAAAGTCTATTTTCACAGGTTTTTGTAAGGCTCTTGTGAAGTCAGCCAGAAAATACACCGCGCCTTTTAGCACCACCAAAAGGATCAGTTCCTCTTCTTCTTCATAGTCTTTTTCAATGATCCTGGCCATGTGATTAATCCGGCGTTGAATCTCTTCTTCTGAATAGAGAATTTTTCCAAGTTTACTCATGAATTGCCCCCCATTTGCCAAAGCGTTCCAGTAATTTGTGGTAATCATTTTTATAAACGATGGTGACGTTGATGCCTGGGTAGAGTTTACGCACCAAGGCCAACTTTTTCTTCTTTTCTTTGGTGTATTTCTGATTCATGATGGTGAGCTCTATATAAGTATCAAAGTGTGGAAGGTAAAAGTCCGGGGAAAAAGCTTTGGTGATGTTCCCTTCTTGGTCCCATGCCAATGGGAAGGTCCTGGGTTCGTATGTCCAGGCTAAAGAGTAGAGGTCTAATACCTTGGCAAATTCTTCCTCCGCTTCATTTTTAAAATAGAAAGGTTTTGCTTGAGTGTCTAAAGCATCCTCTTTTGGTTCCTTTAGCATAGCGTGCTTGAGAAGAGCAATGGCCCATGGTACAGACACATGGTCTGTATTGATGCTCAAATGATACAGCGCTGGATTGCTCCAGTCTTCTTGAAAGAGAAGCTGGATATATTTTCGATGCTTTCGATCTGTGAGGCTTTGAATCCTTGCGGCGTCTTCTTCTGCCAAGTTGTTCTCCTTCATGATCCGCATCCTTCGGATGTGTTCGCTACCCAATATTCTCACATGCACAGCATCCTTGTGATCCCGAAAAAGCACTTGTGCGCCAAGACCACTGATGATCAGAGGGCCTTTGGCAGCAGCTTCTTGCAAGTACTGGGTCAAATACTGTTGAAAGACCTGGCCCTTTTCGCCTTTCTTTAGAAAGTACCCAGGACTTTCCCGTAGCATGTGAAGTTCATGGGCTGTAGCAATGTGGGGCATAATATGGGTCAAGATATATTCCCGATGAATATGGGGGATAGAGAGCTCTTTTGCAAGGCCTTCAGCAATTTTGTCTCCAAGGCTGCCCGTTTCTCTGGATATGGTCATTAATGATTTCATGTCCATCACCACCGATCAAAGATTTCTTTCTTCTATTTTACCATAATTTTCGGACTTTTCTTCTTCTCTGATGTCTTTCCATGGGTTCTGTATGGTTTTTCTAAGGATTTCCTAGGGCTTCCTAAAAAGTTCAGGTATAATGGAATGTACAGAAGAATTTATGGTATTATTAAGTTTATTATGATTTATCCTAAAAAAGAGAGTAGTCAATGGTTATGGAGGTAGGTTATGAGCATCAAGGCTGTGGTATTTGACCTAGATGGCGTTTTGGTCGACACAGACAGATTTCATTATCTTGCTTGGAAGAGAATTCTAGAGGAACTGGGTAAAGAGTTCACGGAAGAAGATAATGAACAAATCAAAGGTGTAGCGAGATTCAGGGCACTGGAGATCCTACAAAAGATGAAAGAGATCAGTTTGAGTGAAGTGGAAAAGATGCGGATCTTAAGGAGAAAGAACAACTTATACTTAGAGTATGTGACGGAAATTGATGAAGAAGATATTTTGCCCGGGGTCCAAGAGTTTTTGGAGCTTTTAAAATTTAGAGGTTTGGCCACAGCCATTGCCTCTACCAGCGATAATACCTCCATCATCTTAGAGCTCACAGGTCTAAAAAAGTATTTTGATGTGGTCATTGATGGCTATACCGTCCGTGCCCCAAAACCAGATCCTGAGGTCTATATGGTCACAGCCAAAGCTTTAGGTATTCCCGCAAGAGAATGCGCCATCTTTGAAGATAGTCGAGCGGGTGTGCTTTCGGGAAAAGAAGCGGGGATGAAAGTCATTGCAGTGAGTGAGCGGCCCACCTTAGAAGCAGACAAATGGATCCATAGTCTGAAGGATTTATCCCATGATATTTTAAAATTTTAAGGAAGCAAGGAGGG
>DOKV01000022.1 GCA_003510765.1 Clostridiaceae bacterium
CCTTCCACATGAGCTTTCTCAAACTGCTTCTGTACCCGGGCATCGATGATTTGAATCTTCTTCCCAGAGGCTTTGAAGGCTTCCAAATCCTCACTTCTTACAAGAGGTCGTTGTCCATGGATGGCATTTTCTTGAATCATCCCTGTGTAGAGCACAGGGTCTTTGGTGGTGGAAAATGGTGGCGCATATCCTAAGTCCAAATGGAAGAGGTCTTCCACCTTAGCACCGTAGGTCAAAAGGGTCGCAAAAACATCCAGTCTTTTGTCTACCCCCTCTGGACCTATGATTTGCACCCCCAGTAGCCGCCCATCCTTCTTGTCTGCTACGGACTTGATGACCATCTCTTTGCCCCCAAGATATTCAGGCTTATTCGGCTTGA
The DNA here is from genome assembly GCA_003510765.1 of Clostridiaceae bacterium. Classification (GTDB taxonomy): domain Bacteria; phylum Bacillota; class Clostridia; order Clostridiales; family Clostridiaceae; genus Proteiniclasticum. The sequence continues at coordinate 380 of DOKV01000022.1, forward strand.
TATTGATGCTCACAGACACCTCGTAGCCTTCTTTTCTCGCCTCTTTTTCACTGAGTCCCGTCTGACCCACGGTGAGATCAAAGATTTTATAGATGCCTGTGCCCAAAATGCCTCTAAAGGCCAAGGCGCCTCCTGTACTATTATTGCCCGCAATGCGACCTGTTTTATTAGCGGTGGAGCCCAAGGGGCGATACACTGGTTTTTTCGTAATCAAGTGGAAGGTTTCAACACAGTCTCCCGCTGCATAGACGTCTTTTTCACTGGTTTCCATATAAGGGGTCACTACAATGGCGCCGGTCTCTCCCAAGGTCAGACCCATGTCCTTGGCCAAGGCGGTATTAGGCCTGACTCCTGTGGAAAGAAGTACCAAATCATAAGATAAGCGCTCCCCTGAAGACAACACCACTTCCGTGTCTAAAATTTCCTTGGCCAGGACTCCAGTATGAACCTTTACCCCGTGCTTTTCTAAGTGCTCCTCCACCAACATGGCCATATCTTCATCCAGCCCAGGGGACACCTGTGGCAGCATCTCCACCATGGTCACGGACAGCCCTCGGTGTTTTAGATTCTCAGCCATCTCCAGGCCAATGAAGCCTGTCCCAATGATGACCGCCCTTTGGGGATTCTTCTCCTTGAGAAATCCTTCGATGGTATACATGTCTTTGATGGTGCGAAGGACGAACACCCCTTCTTGATCTACGCCTTGAATGGGCGGTTTCACAGCACTTGCTCCCGTAGAAAGCACTAGCTTATCATAATGATCCTTAAAAACTTCTCCTGTGTCTAAGTTTTTCACCAGCATCTCCTTCTGTACTGGATCCACAGACAATACTTCATGGCGAATCTTCACGGTGACATTGTATTTGCTTTTAAAAAAGGCCGGATCTCTGGGCGTCAAGTCTTCACCCTTATCCACTTCCCCCCCTAAAAAGTAGGGCATGCCACATCCTGAATAGGAGATATGTTCATCTTTATCATAGAGAATGATCTCGGCTTCTTCATGATTTCTTCTCGCCTTAGCTGCCGCTGATGTCCCTGCGGCCACAGCACCAATGATGCTAATTTTCATACCTATTCCTCACTTTATGATTTGATTTTCTTCTTATACTATACCTCAGCATTGTTAAATACACGTAAAGCATAAGAAAAAAATCCGCAAATCTGTCTCCACTTAAAAACTTCCTCCCACCCCCTTGATTCTTTCTTGAAAGATAAAAAATAAGACCAAGTTAGCCTTAAGGAAAAGCTTCAAAGCCTTTGAAAATATCCTCCCTGAATTTTTGGTGATGATCCTTTTGGTGGGTATGATGCTGGCCTTTCTAGAACCTGAAACCATTTCATCCTTCATTGGTGAAAAGTCCGGGTACTTAGGCGTTCTCCTCACATCAATCCTTGGGGCCATCACCTTGATCCCTGGCTTTGTAGCCTTTCCCATGGCTGCACTGCTCCTTCAAAATGGTGCAGGCTATAGGCAAATCGGCGCATTCATCTCTACCCTCATGATGGTGGGGGTCATCACCATCCCTGTAGAAATACGCTACTTTGGGAAGAAACTGACCTTCTATCGAAACGGCTTAGCCTTTCTCTTTTCCTTCCTCGTTGCACTGGTTATTGGAGGTGTTATGAGCTAATGATGAAACAGCTGACAAGATATCGGTTCGTCTTCTTGACGCTCCTCATCCTTCTCTTTCTAAACCTATTTTTTCAAGAACTCGGTGCAAAAGCTCTATCCATCACCAGTTTTTCTTTGGTGGAAATGCTTCAGGTGATTCCACCGGTATTCATCTTCCTTGGACTCCTGGATGTCTGGGTCCCCAGGGATGTGATGGTGAAGTACATGGGTGAAGGTTCAGGGCTCAAGGGTATTCTCTTGGCCATTTTCATTGGCTCTGCCGCTGCAGGCCCACTCTATGGGGCGTTCCCCATAGCCGCTGTGTTCATGAAAAAAGGCGTGAAACTCTCCAACGTGCTTATTTTCATCGGTGCTTGGTCCACCACCAAGATCCCCATGTTTCTTTTTGAAATGGCCTCCATGGGTAGGACCTTTGCCCTCACAAGGCTTTTGGTGAATCTACCTGGGATCATCTTCATCGCCTTAATCCTCACAAAGCTTCTGTCCAAAGAAGAGGAAAAAGCCCTTTATGAGAAAGCGCAAACCTTATAGGAAAGACAAAAAAATTAGCTGCAGCTTGATAAAAAGCTTGCAGCTATTTTTTTCATTTCTTGATCTCATTTCTATAGTTCATTATTTCATCTTTAAATCTTCAAGATCAATTGGGCCAAGAAAAAGTAGGTGAGTAAGGACGTGGCATCCACAATGGTGGTGATGAGGGGCGCTGCCATGATGGCAGGGTCCGCTTTAATCACTTTGGCAAAAAAGGGCAGCAGTGCGCCCAGAAGCTTTGCCATGATCACCGTAAGCAAGATGGACAAGGACACCACAATGACCACCAAAGGTCGATCCGGATACATCAACATCAGACGAATGAAGGTCAACACCGACAAGAAAGCCCCCGTCATGATGGATACTTGGAATTCTTTGAAAAATACCTTCAGGACATCTTTCATCTCGATTTCATTTAAGACGATGCCACGGATAATCAGCGTACTACTTTGAGAGCCCGAGTTTCCACCGGTATCTGTGAGCATGGGGATGAAGGTTATGAGCACAGGTATCACCAAGAACGCTTCTTCAAAGGTGGTTAAAATGGCCCCGGTGATGATCCCCGAGAGCATCAAAAACACCAACCAGCCCATACGATTTCTAGCCAGTTCCCACACTGGGGTTTTCAAGTAGGGTTTATCTGATGGCACTGTACCAGCCATCTTTTCAAAGTCTTCCGTGTCTTCTTCTAAGATGACGTCCATGATGTCATCCACGGTGATGATGCCCACCAGGCGGTCTTCTTTGTCCACCACAGGAAGGGTCATGAAGTCATATTTACTAAATAGATCCGCCACATCTTCCACGTCTTGATCCGTGTGGACATTATGTACATGTTCATCCATGAGGTCTTCAACCTTTTCCTCATCCTTTGAAAGGAGAAGGGTACGAAGGGTAATCACCCCTTGTAGGACTCTACTTTCGCTGACGACGTAGCAGCTATATAAGGTCTCACTATTTTGGCCATTCTTCCGTAAATAGGTAATGGCTTCCTTCACCGTGAGATGCTTTTTCAAACTGGTGTATTCTGCGGTCATGATGCTTCCTGCCGTATCTTCCCGATACTGCAAAAAACGGTTGATGGTGGCACGCTGCTCTGTGGGGGTTCGCTCTAATATTTCTGCCACCAAGGTTGCAGGGAGCTCTTCTAATAGATCCACCAAGTCATCCACAAACATTTCCCGAACCAAGTGGTCTATTTCCTCTTTGGAAATCTTCGTCATGAACTCTTCTTGCACTTCACTGGGCAGTTCTGAGAATACTTCCACGGCTAAGTCTTTGGGCAGAAGACGCATCACAAGGAGCCTTTCTTCCGGTGTAAGCCCTTCTATAAACTCTGCAATATCCACTTCATTTTCTTCTAAAATTTCAGTTCTAAAGGTCATAAAATCCCGAAGGGATAAAAGCTCTTTTAGCTTCTCTACGTTCTTTTCTTCATCCATGATACATCCCTCCTTCTTGTACTTTCTTGTCCATTATATCCTTTGAGGTCTATTCTGCCAATGGTTCTTCCCCTAAAATCTTCCCGCTTCTTTGGCAAAGAATCCTTGGAATTCCTTGGCATACCCAAGAATCTCATCCTTCTCCAGATGATTTTTCATCATGACAAAATTAAATTCCCTTGTTAAGTGCAGATTCTTCACCGCCACCTGGACCAGGGTGTTCTCCGCCAGCTCTTTTCTTGCTGCATCTTCATACATGAAGCTGATCCCAAGGGCTTCTTCCGTGAGTCTTTTCATCAAGGAGATGTTGCCAATTTCTATAATTTTTTGAAACCCATGGATGTCATAGCCTCTTTCAGCCAAGGCTTTCTCCACAATGTCCCGGGACCCAGATCCTTCCTCTCGAAGGATCAAAGGATAGGCAAATAACTCTTCCAAAGATACTTTCCGTTCCTTGGCCAAAGGATGCCCAGGAGAAACCAAAAGCACAAAGGGCACCTCTTTTAATAGGACCACATCATACCCTTCCTTTGGAAAGAGTCCTTCCACCAAGCAAAAGTCTAAAATACCTTCTTCTAAAAGGCTCATGACTTCTTTGGTATTGTCGATCTTAAGGGAAAAATCCACATCAGGATGCCCCTGAAAGAAGGTCTTTAAATGCGGCGCTAAGGAAAACTCACCCAGGGTTAAGGTGCCGCCAAAGGCTCTTTTTCGCCGAGGGTTTTGAAGCTCTAAAAGAGCCTTTCTCACAGCTTGTTCTTGATAGACCAAGCTCCTTGCATACGCTATGAGCACCTCCCCTTCATTGGTCCATTGAAGCTAACGATGCTGATAATGAAAAAGCTTCACTCCGTAATCTTCTTCCAAGAGTCTCATATGATGACTCAAGGCTGGCTGGGTCATGGATAGCCCTTTGGCCGCCTTGGTAAATCCACCATATTCTTCAATGGCCAATAAAGAGAGCAGTTTTTGATCCACCATGTGCATCCTCCATCTATAAATATATTTTATGACTTCATTATAATCTATCATTATATTTTATGAAAGGTTGTTGTTATAATGAATCTATGAATGAACAGGAAAGGGAGAACATCCATCATGAATTTTATGAAATCCTCTGCCAAAGGCATCCTATTAGCCCTCTTATTAGCTCTATTATCCTATGGACTCACAAACTTCTTAGATTTGCACTTCTTAAGCCCGGGGGTTTTTGCTCTACTTTTGGGCATGGTCCTAAACCCCTATCTTAAGAACCCCGCCTCCTTCTCCAGTGGCCTCACCTTTACATCAAAAAAGATTTTAAAGTTTGCCATAGTCCTCATGGGCCTAGGGCTAAGTTTCACCCAAATCTTTGCCGTGGGAAAGTTTTCCCTGGTGGTCATGATCTTCACCTTGACCGCAGCCTTTTTAGGGGGGTATCTCCTGGGTAAGCTCTTAAAGATGCCCTGGAAACTTACCAGCCTCATCTCTGCAGGGACAGGCATCTGCGGAGGCTCAGCCATCGCTGCCATTGCTCCGGTCATAGAAGCAAAAGACGAACATGTGGCCTACGGGATTTCAGCCACTTTCATTTTTGATGTGCTCATGGTGATCCTCTTTCCCCTCATGGGGAGAGCTCTGCTCTTATCAGATTTAGGCTTTGGTCTCTGGGCAGGTACCGCGGTGAATGATACATCTTCAGTGGTGGCTGCCGCCTATGCTTTTTCTGATGCCGCAGGACAATTTGCCGTCATTGTGAAACTCACAAGAACCTTATCCATCGTCCCTGTGGTCCTGATTTTTTCTTTTCTCCATGAGCGCATGGAAAGAAAAAACCTTGAAGGGACTTCCTCTAGTTCCCTGGGACGCAAAAAAGTGGATCTTCGGAAGATTTTCCCCTTCTTCATCCTCTTTTTCCTCTTCATGGTGGCCCTAAAAAGTACCGGATGGGTACCAGCCTCTGTGACAGAAACCCTCACCAGCCTCAGCAAGTTTCTCATGGTCATGTCCCTGGGCTCCATAGGCCTTAAAACCAGTTTCAAAAAGATGCGTCAGGCTGGACTAAAGCCTCTACTCCATGGGTTTCTCATCTCCACCTTGGTGGTGGTGGTGTCCCTCTTGGTGCAGCAGTTTCTAGGGCAAATCTAATGAACGTTCTACCAATTGAAAAGAGGGTCCTTTGTGCATATACGCAAGGGACCCTCTTTGCCTAGCTCCTCAATCTTTTTCATAAAACGGCCCTATTCATAGACCCCGTAGGTTTCTTTCACATCTTGAATAAAAATGATGCCGTTTCCAGGGGTATCAATGTTCAGCTTCTCTCGAATATGGGCCACGATGTCCATGACGATGTCTTTCTTAGACAAAATCATCACCACCTCTTTCTCGGGCTCAATGTCCATGTTAAAGAGCTTGGTGGTTTCATTGACTCCTGACCCTCTGGCATTGATGATGGTGCCTCCTTTGGAACCTTTTTCTTTAGCTGCGTCAATGACATCTTCTGCACGACCTCTATTGACCACCGTAATGATTATCTGATACATAGATTTCTCTTCTCCTTCTTCCATGGGCAGAGCCTTATTGCATCTGGACCCTAAAATCTCACAGGTACCGACAGAAAACAAAATGCCATGATGGGGCTTCGCAAACTTAAAGGTCTTATCTAGCTTTGGTATGGCCTCTCTTGCTGTTCTTGAATCCGTGCCCAGTAGCACCACTTCTTTCCGTTCCTCATAAAGGGAGAGGAAATGTAGTAAGGAACTATTCACTGTTCCTCGACCATGACATATGGTGCCTCCTGAGATGCCATACTTTTTAGCTTTTTGAAGGACTTTACTTCCTTGTCCGTGGTCTACCACCACATAGATGAGCTCAAATCCGTCCATCAGATCATAAGGCTGCATGTTTCTTCACCTCTTCCTTTTTCTTTGTTTTTCGCTGGAAGGCTAGTCCGAGCAATTGCAAGGTTATGATGGGCGCCATGGCCACCATGGCAATCATGCCAAAGCCATCCACCAGTAAATCTGCCCCTTCAAAAGCATTGGCCGCTCCTTGAATAAAGGCCAGGATGAAGGTGGCGGTCATGGGCCCCGTGGCCACCCCTCCTGCATCAAAGGCAATCCCCACAAAGAGCTTGGGCACAATGAACATGAGCCCTAGGGACAGGATATACCCTGGCACCAAATAATGCATCAGCTGAATATTTGGCACAAGGATCCTTATGACAGATAAAGCCACAGCAAAGCCTACCCCTATGGATAAAGGCACCAGCACCGCAATTCTTTTCACATACCCACTGGTGACGTCTTCAATTTGATGGGTCAACACATAGACCGCAGGTTCAGCCAGGATGGTCACAATACCAAAGACAAATCCAATGACGATGATATAGACTTTGTTGTCAAAAAGTGCCAGCCTTGTCCCAATGGTAGCACCCACATCCATGAACCCTCCGTTTACGCCCACGAGGAAAATAAAGAGTCCGATGAACCCGTAGATGAACCCCGTCACGAGCTTTCGCACTTCCCTTTTAGGCAACTTAAAGACTGCCTTTTGGAGCACCAATAAAATCACCACCAAGGGGGTAATGGCCATGAGGCTTTCTAAAAATACCGAAGGAATCAAGGATAAAAAGGGCCGAAGTAGAGCACTACTTTCTGTGATGGCCATTTCCAGGTCTGCATTATAGGTGGTGGTGTCTTGAAAAATGTCTAAGAGCATCACCGAAATGATGGCCCCTGTGGATGCAATGGCCACTAGGCCAAAACTGTCTTTCTCCGATGCCTTACTATCTTTTTTCATTTTGGAGATCCCCACAGATAAGGACAATATAAAGGGCACCGCCAAAATGCCCGTGGTGGACCCTGAGGCGTCAAAGGCAATGGCCAAAAACTCTTTCGAGGTAAACAAGGCCAAGGAAAAAATCAATACATATAAGGCCATGAGCACCTTATAGAGAGGAATGTTGTAAAAGATTCTTAAAAAACCCAAGGCCAGCATCACTGCTAGACCTAGGGATACCACAATCAACAGGGTGGTGCCAGAAATCTCGCCGGTGGTGACAATGCTCACTTGGCTGGCTAAAACCAGAAGTCCTGGCTCTGCAATGGATATAAAAAATCCTAAAATAGTTCCTGCAATGAGAACAATCCATAATTTATTGGACTTGGCCAAGGCCGTACCCGTATAGTCTCCTAAAGGGGTCACCCCTATGTCCACACCTATGAGAAAAATGGTCAGTCCAATCATCACCAGGAGAGCCCCCAAAACAAACCGCAAAATCATCGGTGTTTCAATGGGCACCAAGGTAAAATGAATCAGCATCACCAGCATGGTGATGGGAAGTACCGACGTGAGTACTTCCTTAAATTTCGATCCAATGATGTTCACTAATGTATCCTCCTTCCTATGGTCTTTTGTGGTCTAGCCTACTTTCTAACTAGGCTCCTCAGCACTTTTTGTAACGCTGCTGATGTGAAGAAGTTTTTTCCACAGGAAGGACCCCACAAGGAGCCTTGTTGACTTCATGCAAAAAAAGTGTTCCCAAGAGAAGCCTTTCTTTGATGGGCAGGCGATGCCACACATATCCTTTGAACAAATCCTTCACAAGAAAAACTTCTCCCTCTTGAAGATGCTTGGTTTCCGCTAAAGCTTCTTCCAGCAGTTCATCTACTTTCACAGGCGTCAGCCTCCTTCCCTGTTTATAACCACGTTGTTTTCTTTATTGAACAAAATCGCT
>DOKV01000036.1 GCA_003510765.1 Clostridiaceae bacterium
GTGTCACTCCTTGGCAGCAACATGCAGCAGTTTGCCCTCTCCCTTTATGTTTTGGCCATCACTGGCTCTGCCACCATTTTTTCCACCATGCTGGCCATTTCCATTTTGCCTAGAATTCTGTTGACGCCCTTTGCAGGGGTTTTTGGGGATTGGTTTGATCGGAAAAAGAGTATCATCACGTTGGATGTCATCAATGCCGTACTGCTCGGGGGGTATACTTTCTACTTTTTTACCACGGGGTCTTTAAGTATTGGGAGTGTCTATGTGCTGGTCATTGTTCTGGAAATCACCGAAATCTTCTTTGGGTCAGCCATGGCGGCAGTGCTACCAAGCCTTGTAAAAAAAGAAGAACTCTTTGATGCCAACAGTTTGAAAACCATGGTGGTGAGTATTGCCACCATGGTGGCGCCTATGATTGCGGCAACGCTGTATGGCCTTCTGGGCATTCAAGGCATCCTGTTGCTTAACACCATCACCTATGCTTTTTCTGCCTTCAGTGAATGCTTCATCCAGATACCCAAGTTTCACAAAAGACCTGAAACCATCAATATGGTGGCCTTTAAGAAGGACTTTATAGAAGGGCTAGAGATCATCAAGCACCACCGGATCATCCGAAACATCATTGGCCTTGGCATGGTGCTGAATTTTTGCTTAGGTCCCCTCTTTAGTGTAGGTCTCTTTTATGTGATCAAAGAGGTCCATGGAGGCAGCGCCTTTCAAATTGGGCTCTTTTCCTCCATCTTATCCTTGTCCATGGTGTTAACCCCCATGTTCCTCGGCGGGTTTGCCAAAAAAGTTTCCATAGAAAAGCTCCTCATTTACAGCTTCTTTGTGGTTTCTTTCATCATTATGCTCTTGGGACTTGTGATCACAGAGGGTCTTCTACCTAGCACCAGTGTGTTTACCTATATTCTTGTACTCTCCTTTGTCATTGGCATTTTTGTGACCATGGCAAACATCGCTTCTGGCACCATGTTTGATGCTACTGTGCCCAAGGAAGCCATGGGGAGAGTAGGGACCGTCATGAACCTACTCATGGTGATCATTCAGCCCATAGGGCAAGTACTCATGGGCGTAGCCATGGACTGGATCTCTCCAGAGATTCCCTTCTACATCCTTGGTGTTGTCATGGCTCTTAGCGTGATATACTATAAGAAACCTTTCCTCCAACCTTTGGCGGAAAAAGAAGTAGCGTAACCATAGGAGGGTGTCCTTTGAAGTATGAATTTTGTGAGAAAGAAAGTTACCTCTTTGATTTGTTAACCCTTCCCCAATACATTTATCTTGATGAAGCCAAGTTGTTTACAACAGAAGATAATTTTCATGAGATGATTCCAGAAGATGTACGGGGAAACATGAAAGGGTTTCATGAACTCCTCTTGCCTTTTCAAGAAAAGCTTTTGCCATTTTATTACAAGTCCCAAGAGGACCATGGACTCATAGAACTCTTGACCACTACAGAGTCTTTTTTGACCCTGGAAGAGCCAGAGGAGTTCTTTGAGAAGCTTCTCCATCTAGAAGAGGAAGAGCTACGTAAGAAAGTCTATTATGCCTTGGATTATTACGAAAAGGATACGGAGGAAAATAAAAAGGCCTCCAAGGAAAAAGCGGAGTATTACCTCGCTCATCCAGAAGAGGTGATGGATTGGATCAGCACATTATCTTTGGGCGATGATGCCAAGTGGCACCTGCTGCATTTCTCTAGAAGTCCAAGGAAGATGGTGGAGGAGCTCATATCCGTTTTAAGGGACATAGAGCCTGTGTTTAGGGAGCATTACAAGAAGTTTGCCCATGCAGTACATACCACAGGCGAAGCCCTTTTAAAAGATCTTTACGGAGCTGAGGGAGATGGTCTTAGCAAGGTGTCCAACGACATCATCAAAGAATCTTTGTTAAACTGGGAGACCTACCCCATCTTGGTATCCGTTGTAAACCCAGTGGCCCTGAGGCTCAATACGGGTAATGAAGATCCTTTTCTTGCTTGGGGCATGGCCTTGACTAGTGCTTTCAACCTCATGGCCAAAGCAGAGGAGCATCGCGTAGAAGAACGGGTCCTCTTTTTCAAAAACCTGGGGGATAAGACCCGCTATGAAGTGGTCCAAAATGTGGCCCATGGGGTCTATTCCACCAAAGCCATTGCAAAGAATTTAGGAGTGACCCCCGCCACGGTGTCCTATCATTTGAACAACCTCATCACCGCAAAGGTTCTCCATTTAGAAAAGGTGGGAGAACGGTATATTTATCAAGTGAATGAAGCATTCATAAGAAAGATCTTTGAAGAAGTCCAAAGGGAGTTCTTCAAAGAAGAGAAGTAATAGGGCGTTTCTTAAGAAAAAACTTCTGGAGAGGGTGATTTCTCTCAGAAGTTTTTCTTTTCTAAAGATAATTTTAAACTATTTTTGTCATGATAATAGAAACGTCAAAAGCCAGGAGGAGGTGTCCCATGAGATTTGGTAAAAAGAAAAAACCCCTATTGTCAGAAGGGTATCTTTGGATGATTCTAGCGGCCCTCATCTATGGGTTTTCCTTGGTTGTAAGGGACAATCCAGCGCTTCTAGAAAGGGTGTATCCAGCCGCTGTGAATCGAGGACTCATAAGGGTTCTTTCTAGAATCACGGGCACTGTACCCTTTTCCTTGGGAGAATTTTTGGTCTATGGTCATGTCCTTGCCCTGGTGGTCATAGGGATCCTTTTTGTGAAGAAACTTTTCACCGGGGGCGCCCTTAGGCTGTTGTCAAGAACGTTGGCCTACGTGTCCATTTTGTATATGATCTTCATGGTGGTTTTTGGGTTGAACTATCAACGGCCTTCGGTAAGAACGTACCTGGGTCTTGAAAAAAACCTGTATGGTCAAGAGGAGCTCGTTGCTCTTAATGAAGCCCTCATCCTCCGCGCCAACGCTTTGAGAGAAGAGATGCCTGAAAACAAGGAAGGCGTCTTCACCTTAAGTTTTGAGGAGAGGGTACTCTATGAAAAGGCCCAGGACAGCTTTGTCTCCTTTTCAGAAGAGGTGCCTGTATATGGAGGGACCTATGGCATCACCAAGGGGATTTTGGCCTCGGAGTATTTAAACTACACGGGGATCACGGGGATTTTTATGCCCTTTACCGGGGAAGCCAACGTCAATAGAAGAAGTCCTGATCTTCTTTTTCCAGCCACAGTGCTTCATGAGATGGCCCATCAAAGGGGCGTGGCCTATGAAGATGAAGCCAATTACTTGGCTTTTGTCACCAGCCAGTACCATGATCATAAAGAAATCCAGTATTCTGGCACCATGCTGGCGCTCATCAATGCCATGAATGCCCTTCATCGGGAAAATAGAGAGCTGTATCTAGAGCTTTATGCCACGTACCATGAAGGGATCCAAAGGGACCTACGGGCCTACAGGGAGTTTTACAAAGCCTATGAAGGCCCCGTGAATGAGCAGGCTACCAAGGTCAATGACAATTATCTGAAAAGCCAAGGACAAGCCTCTGGGGTGAAAAGCTATGGAGAAATGGTGAATTTACTGTTAGAACACTTCATGCAAAAGGGAGGCTTGTAAGAGCGGCCTCTTTAGAAGAAGTGGGTGAAGCATCACAAAATCCTTAGAAACCCAAAGTATTGACGATATAACCCCATCTAATCATAAAAAAACAACCCATGGTTCAAGGAGTTTCCTTGGCCATGGGTTGTACTTTTTAGGGATGTGCTTAGTCGTAGGTTTGAATGCCCCGATGCTCCACTGGGGTGGAAAAGACGATTTGAGTGTCTGTATTGCCAAAGCGCTGCAGTGCACCAATGAAAGCATCCAGCTCCATGGTGGTGTGAAAAGCCACTTTGATGAGCATGGAGTATTTCCCGGTGACGCAGTCACATTCTAAGACGTTGGGACACGCTTCGATGAAGGGGTAAAACTCTCCTTTTTGCTTGGGGGTCATTTCCAAATTGATGTAGGCTTTGATGTTGTAGCCTAGTTTCAGCGGATTCACCTTTACGCTGTACCCTGTGATGATTCCTTCTTCTTCCATGCGACTAATCCTGGTGGATACGGCAGGGGTAGAGAGAAACACTTCATCGGCTAAAAATTTTAAAGAGCAGCGGCCATTTTTGTCTAGGAGTGCCAGTAGTTTTTTATCAATTTGATCCATGCCCATAGGAAAGAAGGACAGCCTTCTTCCTTCACCTACCTTTGTGAAGATTTTCTCTGTATCTGTTACTATTCTAAAGTTTAAACTGGTGTTCCGTCAAGAAATTTCCGGGTTGGACTTCAAAAAAGAAACCCCTTGGCATTTGTGATGCAAAGGGGAGACCTTATGTGGTTTTTGTGTCTTGGCGGCATTCTTTACAAATGCCTTTCAATTCTAGATGATGCTCTGTGAGATGGAATCCTGTTTCTTTGGTGATCAGGTCTTCAATTTGTTTCATGGGGCAATCTAGATTGATGACTTTGTGGCAATGGTCACATTCCACAATATGATGATGACCATGACGGATGAGGCTAAAATTGTACTTCTTCTCTCCCAGGTCATATTTTTGCAATAGATTTTTTTCCTCAAAAAGCTCCAGGGTTCGGTACACTGTACTGAGATTGAGGGAGATCTGCTGGTCCAAACATTTTTGATAGAGGGTATCTGCTTGGATGCCTTGCATTTCCTTCTCTAAAATGTCATAGATGGCCACCCGGGGTTTGGTGACTTTGATGTGGTGTTTTTTCAAAATGTCAATGGTGCTCATGGGGACCCTCCTTGATGGTTTCTTTTTCGTAGTTTCATTATAGTACGAAGGCCAAAGTTTTTCAATGAACCCTCCCCTAGGCCACTTCATTTGGAACAGAGATCCTCCATCTCCACCCTATTCATTTCACCACATTTCTATGCTATGATGAGGCTATAACGATTTGGTAAAGTGAGGAGAAAATATGAGAAACTGTGTGGTAGCCCAGTCTGGAGGACCTACGTCTGTGATCAATGCATCGGTGATGGGCCTCTTAGCAAAGAACAATGAAGTGAAGTTTTTTGACCACGTCTTTGGTGGACTCAATGGCATCGAAGGCATCTTAAAGGAAGACTTTTTAAATCTCTCCCTGTTAACAGAAGAAGAAATAGAAGAGGTGAAGCATACGCCTTCTGCAGCGTTGGGGTCTTGCCGCTATAAGCTGAAAAACTATGAGGACAGCAAAGAAGAGTACGAGAAGCTTTTTGAAATCTTCAAAAAGCATGACATCCACGCTTTTTTCTATGCCGGGGGCAATGATTCCCAAGATACCGTGAGAAAACTTTCTGCCTATGCCAAGGAGCGGGGCCATGAGGTTTCGTTCATCGGCATTCCCAAAACTGTGGACAATGATTTAGAAGTCATTGATCATGCACCAGGCTTTGGCTCTGCAGCCAGATACATCGCCGTAAGTGTCTTGGAGAGTTATCTAGATTCCTTGGTCTATACCAATAATGGGGTCTTCATCACCGAGACCATGGGTAGAGATGCAGGGTGGCTTGCGGCTTCTGGCGCCTTGGCCACCTATAAGGGTAGACGCTGTGCAGACATTGTCTTGCTCCCAGAAGTACCTTTTGATGAAGAGAAGTTCTTAAAGAGAGTGGAAGAAGTCTACAAAGAGAAGCAACATGTCTATATCGTGGCCTCAGAAGGGGTTCGCTTAAAAGATGGGTCTTTCTTAGCAGCCACCAAGGCTCATGCCCATGACAGCTTTGGCCATGCTCAGCTGGGTGGGGCTGGAAATGCGTTGAAAAATATCATCCAACAAAGTGGCATCACCAGTCGTGTGAAAGTACTGGAGCTCTCCACCTTGCAAAGATCCGCCTTCCATTTGGCCTCTCCTGTGGATGTGGAAGAAGCCTTCACCTTAGGAGGGCGTGCACTCCTTCTGGCCAAAGAAGGGGAAACGGGTGTGGTGTCCATTTTAAAGCGTGTGTCTGATGCGCCTTATGAGGTAACCTACACCAAGACAGAGGCGAAAAACATCGCCAACCACGTGAAGTATATGCCCTTATCCATGGTCACAGAAGATGGTATGAATATCACAGAAGAAGCGTTGGCTTACTTTAAGCCATTGGTGGGAGAGCTACCCACCTATCGGATCCTTCATCATTATGATGCGCTGAAGAAATAGGACGTCTTAGGACGCCTGAACCTTTTCTCAAGAATAGATATGTAAAAGAAAAAGAAAAAACCATGGACCCACAAAAAATGTTGGGGTCCATGGTTTTTATGTTGCGTACTATTTTCTCAAAGGATTCAGTAAGAGGGCAAGTACCATGGTGAATACGGACATGAGGGCGATGGTTCCACCAGGGGCACTGTCGATGACATAGGAAAAAACAAGTCCTAAGAGTACATCGATGAGGCCAATGCCAATGCTGAGAAAGAGGGTTTTTCGAAACCCTTGACGAAACTGCATGGCTGTGGCCACTGGAAGGACAATGAGGGAGGAAATCACCAGGACCCCTGTGATTCGTATGGATACAGCGATGGATAACCCCATGAGTAAAGCGAAGATATAATTGACTCTTTTCACAGGAATATTGATGATGCTGGCACCATCTTCATCAAAGGTGGTGTAAATCAACTCGTTATAGTAGTAGGACACCACAGAAACCGTCAAGAGGGTTACCAGAAGGACCATGAGAAGGTCTTGCCTTGTGACGGTCAAAATACTCCCAAAGAGGTATTGGTTGATGTTGGT
>DOKV01000083.1 GCA_003510765.1 Clostridiaceae bacterium
AAGGTTTTTTGAAAATCTTTTTTATTCATTTATTTCCAGTTTAAGAGCCCCTTCAAGGAGTTCTCTTCCTTACTGTCTCTGGCCACTTCCACGGTGGATGGTGATAGAACATAGACACCACTTTCCACTTCTTGCAGGTCTCCTCCTAAGGCATAGGTTGATCCTGCTATGAAATCTAGTAGCCTCTGCGCTGTTCTTGGCTCAAGACCTGTGGTGTTCACCACAACAATTCTGTTGGCTTTTAAGCTATCTGAGATGAGTGGGGCTTCATCAAAGGTATCAGGTTTCATGATATGAACCTTGGTTTGATTGCCATGAAGATTCACCACTTTATTTTGCTCCTTTACTTCTTTTCTACGACCCATGACAGTAAAGCTCTCTTTGGGCTCTAGTGCGGTCTCTTCTTCTAGATCCTCCATTTCATAGTCGTCATAGAGCTCCTCATCTTCAAAGCCCATCATGTTTTTTAGTGATGTGAACATTTTACCCATTGTTTATTCCTCCTTGCGTTTTATTTCTTTCTCCAAATATTGCTGTACCTATGCGAACCATGGTAGCACCTTCATCCATGGCTGTTTCATAATCCATGGACATGCCCATACTAAGAATCTCCATGGTGAGCCTCTCATGTTCTTCTTTTTTCAACGCTTCAAACAGGTTTTTCATGTCTTTAAAATAGGCTCTATTTTCTTCTTCTATACCCTGAGGAATGATGGCCATGAGTCCTCGTACACGGATATGAACCTGTTCTTTTAAGTAACACAAAAAATCAGGGAGTTCAGCAGGAAGAATTCCAGCTTTTTGAGGTTCCTTCCCAATGTTTACTTCAATGAGGGTGTCCACCACCAAATCTTTTTGACTGGCTCGTTTTTCAATCTCCTCGGCCAAAGAAATTCGATCAAGGGAGTGGATCAAACTGGTTTTTCCTATGATCTTGCGAACCTTGTTGGTTTGAAGACCACCAATGAGGTGCCACCGAATATCCTTAGGTAGTGCATCCACCTTCCATAGGAGCTCTTGGACTTTATTCTCCCCAAAGTCCCTTTGTCCTGCTTCATAGGCTGCTAAAATCTCTTCCACAGGCTTTGTTTTTGACACGGCAATGAGGGTTACCCCTTCCTTTAACCCGCCCTTGATGGCTGTTAAGTTTTCTTGAATCTCTAACAATATAAGCAACTCCTATCTCTGATTTTCCTCTGCAAACAATGGCGTAAGAGGGGCAATGGAGGCTTCTAGGGTCATAATAGGCCTCTTCTCTACTTCAACCAGGATCCCTCTACTAAGCAAATTTTTGATTTGTGTAAAATCAGCTACCCCATAGGCTGATAAACGGGAAAGGTCTCCCACAACTTTTATGGTGAAGGGGGCTGGTAGTTTTTCTCCATTGATGGAGATGAACGCCCAGCTACAAAATATTTCTGAGGTTTCCGTGACCCTTTGACCATTTATTTCTATAGCCTCAGCCCCATGTATACGCAACTCATTTAATAGTTTCAGCATATCTTCATTATGAATGATTCTAAGCCAACTGTCCATGGACCCAGGCACTTCCCCTTCTTTTGCCGGCCCATCTTGAAGCTTCAACTGTAGTCCTGGTCCTCTCACTTCTTCATACCCTAAGAAACGTCCATTTCGCAGAAGTTCTTTATGCATTTTTTCATAAAGCCCATCCTCATCTTCCATGACCAGTTCATAAGCTTCTTTCTTTTCTGTTAGATAGTCTATTTCATGGGTTAGTTGATAAATGTCTTTGCGTAGTGTATTTCTATTTTCTAGAAGCACCGCATAGGATTGATCTGTTGGCTCAGTATTCTTTCCCCTTGGGATCTGAGACATCGTCAAGGAAATTCCCAGACCTACCACTAAA
This sequence comes from Clostridiaceae bacterium, assembly GCA_003510765.1. Classification (GTDB taxonomy): domain Bacteria; phylum Bacillota; class Clostridia; order Clostridiales; family Clostridiaceae; genus Proteiniclasticum. Next base: position 1,868 of record DOKV01000083.1, read on the forward strand.
GCTGCCAGGAACATCATCCCTTGGCTAAACCTCTTCATGATGCTCTCCTTTAATCTTATGAGCAAGTAGGCTTCTTCTGATGGTGGCAAAGTTTTGGAAGAGTCTACCCCCAAAGAAGATTACTGCAGCCAAGTACATAGGGATCCCAAGCTTTTCTCCAAGGAAGGTTAAAAGAGTCGCGATGATGGTGTTGCCAAAAAAGCCTGTGATGAACACCCAAGAATCATAGGTCTTCTGTAAATGTGCTTTCCAAGCACCAAGCACTGAGTCAAAGGCCGCTAAGATGGCCACAGCGACATACAAACTATAGGCATCTGGGATACGAACATCTAAAAAGAGGCCAAGAAGCACGCCTAGAACGAGCCCAAATAATACGATCATGGCTTTGCCTCCTCTATCATATGGTCAGATTGGAACGCCTTGTCATACTTCCCAATGGTCAGTTCTTGCACTTGCTGAATGCGTATGTCATATTGCTCTAGGGCGTAATAAGACAAAGCCCCTTGAAAGGCCATGGCTGCCCCTAGTTTTTCTGGATCTCCAATGGCTTTGATGGTGATTTCTTCTACAGGCGATACTTTCTCATCATTGATGAGGATAAAACTATTGCCCGAACTAGACTTTAATGCCGTCTGAATAGAGATCCGCTTGTCATTAACACTCACGGCTTCAGCCCCAGCAAACTTCAGCTCATTGATGATATAGATGAGCTCAAGTTCAGTAAGATACTGGTAGGTTTGAGGTTGCAATTGCAAATCTGAGGGTTTTAAGGTTAACACTACGCCAGGTCCCTTCACATCCACCAGCCCTAAAAGTATTCTGCTATAATCGAGCTCTTTCTTTAGAAGTCTATGCATTTCACTAGAGGATGCTGCTGCAGACTCATAGTCTTTCACTTGTTCTGCCAGACCTTGATTTTGAGCGAGAAGTCGATCTTTTTCTTCACGAAGGGCCTCTAACTCACTTTGCACCTCTTGAAGTTCTTGTAAGGTAAAGGTCTTTGGTGGCGCTTCAATTTGTCTGTATTGATAAGCCACCAAAAAACCTAGAATCACAAAGACCACGGCTATGAGTCCTTGATTTTTAATACGCTGTTTTTTCATATCATCCCTTCTAACTTTCTTATCCATCCTCACCTTGTGATTCCGGAGGACTAGCGCCATCTTCAGTCTCCTCTTCAGGGTTCACTTCCTCTTCCTCCACTTGAAGTGCTTCATCAAAGACCACCGGATGTGCCAAGTAAGAGACATCTACATATCCATGTACCTCTTCCAACTGTCCATCCAAAATGATGTTGATGGCGGCATTGAGTTTTTGCTTCATGGAATCTCCATAGCCCAAGCGAATTTCCAAGTTCTTGTAATAGGTTCTGATGTTGGTTTCGTCCCGAAGATCGATTTCTTGAAACTGAATACTGCTGGTATTCCTTTTCATGAGATCTGTAAACTCCATCAGTGCTTTTTTCTTTGTGGAGGCCTCTTCGTAAATGGGGGTCCCTAAGGCTGGTAAACTCAGCTCTTCTATGAGCATTGGTCCAAGGATCGGATCTGCTCCTATTTCCAGCAGGATCCCTTCCCCCGTCAAAAGACTTACCACTCCTTGATTATAGTAGTTCACCTCAGCCACCCGTTCTTTGATATATAGGTGCACTCCGTCTGGCAGTATTCTCTTCACTTCCACATCTAGAAAATAGGGATGATTGGACAACTGCTCTTTTAAGGAACCTTGCTTCAATAAAAAGATATTCTGATCCAAAAGAAATGCTCCTTGGCTTTCCACTTGACGAAGTTCGATCTTTTCATTTCCTGTGATTTGGAGCTGCCGCACGGAAAAATACGGCGCATGGGTGAGAAACACCCCACCGGCCACAAGAATTAGCAAGAAGAGAACCGTAAGGATTCTTTTTCGTCTCTTACGCTTTTTGACTTTGATGCGATCTTGAACGTCTTTTAAACTCACGGATGCTCCTCCCTTCTCTTTTGTTTATGCTTTACTGTCTCTGAAATTCTTAGTATTTGGTCCTTCTGGATTGTCTTGAAATATTTAGGAGCACCCCCACAGCGATGAGATTCACCACCAAAGAGGTTCCCCCGGCACTAATGAAAGGAAGGGTCACACCTGTCACCGGAAATGCCCCTATGACCACCGCAATGTTGATGAAGGACTGCAACACAAAAATCATGGTAATACCCATGGCCAGTAACCGGCCGAAAGAATCTTTGGCTTCCATGGCAATGCGAAATCCTCTAAAGATGAGTATAAAGAGTAAAATCATGAGAAAGAGCCCGCCCAAAAGTCCCAGTTCTTCTACCACCACAGCAAAAATAAAGTCATTTTGAGCTTCGGGTAGCCAAAAAGCTTTTAACCTAGACATGCCAAGTCCTCGTCCGTAGACCCCCCCACTGGTTAAAGCAAACAGTGACTGTACCAGTTGATGTCCTGCTCCTTGGGCTGTGGCAAAAGGATCGCCAAAGTTTAAAAACCTTGTGACACGATAGGGTTCAATCCATAAAAGCACGCCTAAAGCACTGACTCCGATGAGCACATAGGTGGTCATCTGAAGAAAAGTTGCCCCGGACAAAAACATCATCGTCAAAGAGGTCAGCACCGTGATGGCTCCAATGGAAAGATTTTTTTGCAGCACCACAATGATTCCCGCAAAGATCCCCATGACCACAAAGACCTTGAATGTTTGAAGCCATTTTTTCTTAGCAGTGAGAAACTCCATTCTTTTCAAAAGATTTGCCGCCAAAAGCACCATGGTAAATTTCGCCAATTCTGAAGGCTGTAATGACATTCCTCCAAACCTCAGCCATCTTCTGGCGCCCTTCACCGGGTCAAACAGAATCACCGCAACATTCAGTGCCAAGACCACAACAAGGAGCACTTTGGTTTTGGGCAAGGTCATTCTATGATAATCAATATTTGTCATAAAGAAAACCATGATGAACAGACCGATGAAGGCAAAGAATCCTTGCCGAATGAAATCACTATAGGATTGTTGTCCCGTCACGATATTTTCATAGCTGGATGCACTATACACCATCAAGAGTCCAAAGAGCACCAAAGCCACAGTGACGGCAACCAGCGGAAAATCCACTTCACTATAGGACTTCTTCTTTTTCTTAGAGAAGCTCTTTTTACTGCTTTTTCCTCTGGCTGTTCCCATGACACCCTCCACATTCTTCTTTCCTACATCAACACATACACAAGCACTACCATGGCAAGGGTTACAAGCGAGAACACCGCCACAATTTTATTTTCTTTCCATCCCAATGCTTCAAAGTGATGATGGATGGGAGACATCAAGAATACTCTCTTTTTGGTTTTCTTGAACACTGCCACTTGAATGATCACCGATAGAGTCTCCACCACATACACAATGCCCACAAGAATCAGTAGAAGCTCCGTAAAGGTGAGCAGTGCTAAGATTGCCACAGCGCCTCCTAAAGCTAGGGAGCCTGTATCTCCCATGAAGACCTTGGCAGGATACTTATTGTAATAAAGAAACGCTAGAAGTCCTCCCATCAATGCCAGGGAAAAAATCACCACATGACTTTGCCCTTGGGATAGACCCACCAGTACAAAAAAGATCAATACCACGATGGTTACCGAAGAAGATAGCCCATCGATGCCATCGGTAAGATTCACTGCATTGGTCACTGCTGCAAAAAAGATCACCACAAAAGGTATGTAGAATATGCCCAGGTGAAGTGCACTCTTTACGAAGGGAAGTCTCACACTGTCATAATCCAAAAGGACATAAAGCACCAGGGCAGTAGCGATACCAAACAGGAGCAGTAACCCCATTTTCTCTTTTGCCCTTAACCCATCAGAAGATTTCTTTTTCACCTTTAAGTAATCATCCAAAAAACCGACAAATCCAAACGCAAAGGTAACAAAAATCATGAAGAGTACCAAAGGATCTAGGAAGGAAAAGATACTACCTACCAATGCCAGCATCGTTAGAAAAATGATGCCTCCCATACTGGGAACCCCTTGCTTTATCTTGTGAGATTCAGGCCCTACAGCCCTTATATTCTGCCCCATTTTAAAAGCACGAAGCTTCTTAATGACCCAAGGCCCCAAGGCTAATCCTCCCAAAAGACTCGCCAAAAGCGTTGCCATCTCTATGCCCATTCCTATACTCCTCCCAAACGTTCTAACTCTTTTAACAATCCTTCAAAAGCCATGCTTCGAGATGCTTTGATGAGCACTGTATCTCCTTTTTTAAGAACCCTCTTTAAGGCTTCTTTGGCCTCTTCCACCGTCTCAAAATACACTGCACCTTCTCCATAGTTTGAGGCCATAAGAGCTCCATAGGCTCCTATGAAAATCACCTGAGATAAGTCCAATGTTTTGGCATGATTTGCTAAGGACTCATGACTTCTTTTTTCTTCTTGTCCCAGTTCTTTCATGGTGCCAAGAACAGCCACTTTCCTCCCTTGGAAGCTCATCAAATAAGCCAAAGCTGCTTTCATGGAGTCTGGACTAGCGTTGTAGCAATCATTGATCACTGTTAGGTGAGGATGCTTGATCAAGTCCATCCTCATAGCACTTTTTTCAACGGATACCTCTGCCAAGTCTTCATCCCGAAGCCCCAACTCTTTTGCCATGATATAACAAAGTATTGCATTTTGCACGTTGTGTTTACCAGCCACATTTATGGTCAAACGCTCTTTGCCCTTGTTCACAGAAAAGGAAATCTCTTCTTCACCAAGCTGAAGGTTCTTGGCAACAAAAGACCCATTCTTCAGTCCCCCATACAACACCTTATAGGACTTGGGACCAATGGAACTAAGATAAGCATCATCTCCATTTAAGACCAACAAGGCATCTTTGTCGAAAAAGTCTGCAATTTCCATTTTTGCCTTCAATATATTTTCTTGACTCCCTAAATGTTCAATGTGTGACAATCCTATGTTGGTGATGATGGCATAGTCCGGCCTCGCCACCCTTGCTAAATTATGAATTTCCAAGGGTGCACTCATGCCCATTTCTAGCACTGCATAATCATAGTCATCGTCTAACGAAAGAATCATCAGTGGTAACCCCAGCTCGTTATTGTAGTTCCCTGAAGTTTTAAACACACGATACTTTTTAGACAGCATACCATGGAGAATGTCTTTGGTAGATGTTTTCCCAGTACTCCCCGTAATACCTATGACTTTTACTTTCAGCTTTTGCCGATAAAGAAAGGCCAAGTCTAAAATCCCTCGATGAGTACTTTTTACCTTCAACACCGCTTTCCCTGGAGGTACATCCGTTACATCCACGTCTTCCACGATACAAACTGAAGCACCTTTATCAAAGGCCTCTTGATAGAGCCCATTGCCATCTACGCGTTCCCCTTTTATACCAATGAATAATGATCCTTCGGACACTTTTCTTGTATCAATGACCACTTGGTCGAAGGATGCATCCTCACTCCCATACAGCGTTGCATCAAGCTGTTCTATTATTTCTTTCACACGTATACTCTTCATGCTAACCTCTTCCTTTATTGTAGATGCTCTACCTACATTTTAAAAATCACCTATCAAATATACCATATTTTCCCTTCTTCATTCTTAAATAGCAGAAAAAGCATGTGAAAACACATGCTACTGTTGATCATTTAAGAGAGAAGTATTGATCCAGTGCCAAGAAAATTTCCTTGGCCCATGGGGCAGCAACGATATTACCAAAAATAGCATCTTTTGGATTATTTACAATAACCAGAATCGTAACTTTCGGCTGGTCAAAGGGTGCACCCCCAATAAATGAGGCCACTACTTGATCTTTGGAATACCCCAAATTCCCTTCCTCGTCCGCGACTATTTTTTCTGCAGTGCCTGTTTTCCCAAAGACCTCAATATCTTCAATCTTAGCGCCACTATACAAGCTTCCCGTGACTG
>DOKV01000108.1 GCA_003510765.1 Clostridiaceae bacterium
AGCCGCCTAAGTAGACCGCCAGAGAGTTTTCTTGGCAAAAACTTACGGAAGTCATGAAGGCCAGTGAACGCAATGGCTTCTTCCACCAAGGTTTTACGTGTCTTCTTATCGGTGATATAGAGACCACAAAAATAATCGATGTTCTCATATACAGAGAGCTCAGGAAAGATGGCCACATTTTGCATCACGACGCCGATGTCTTTTTTGATGTCGTAGGCATCGGGGCGCATCTCTTTCCCAAAAATCTTGATGTCTCCAGATTCGTAGCTAAGTAGGGACAACATGCAATTGATGGCTGTGGTTTTCCCAGAGCCATTGGGCCCTAAAAGACCGAATACTTCTCCTTTTTCCACAGAAAAGGACAAATCGTCCACAGCCAAAAGGGAGCCATAGCGTTTTTTTAGGTGTGAGACTTCAATAATCATGACCATCCTCCAGATTTTAAAAATTTGATGTAATTATAACGTATTCCTTTGAGAAATGTATACTTTTTCAAGGGATAATGATCGAAATCATTGGAAAATCATGGCGCTGGGATGGATAGATGATGGGAGAAGGCGATCCAGAGATGGTTGTTCTTTCTTCGAGAAGGCAAATCCGTGCAGCAATTATTAATACTTTAGAGTAAGTATAATCTGTTAACAATTCCAGGGAGAACGTGAAATAATTGTGAAGACTATGATTTTCCGCCGGAAGTACGCTATCATAGGGGTAGATGGATTCTACTAGATAGAATTTAAAGTGAAAGGGGTACTATACATGGAAGGTAAAATTGGTAAAATACTCATAGTAGACGATGATGAAAACATCAGCGAAGTGCTGAAGATGTATCTACAAAGCTCTGGATATGATATCCGAGTGGCTGCCGATGGGAAAATGGCCCAGGAAGTTTTTGTGGATTATAAACCAGATTTGGTCTTGTTAGACATTATGCTACCCTATATTGATGGGGTAGACGTCCTAAAATGGATCCGAAAAGATTATGATACACCAGTGATCATGCTCACAGCGAAAGGGGACACCTTTGATAAGGTGTTGGGACTGGAGCTGGGGGCGGACGACTACATGGTGAAGCCCTTTGAGCCTAAAGAAGTGGTGGCGAGAGTCAAGGCAGTGATGAGACGTTTCAACACCGATGGTGGAGGCAAAGAAGTACTGAATTTCCCAGAGCTTAATGTGGATGTGAATTCTTACAATGTGGTGTATAAGGGACAAGATGTAAAAATGCCACCCAAGGAATTTGAACTGCTGTATCATTTGGCCTCCAACAAGAATCGTGTCTTCACAAGAGAACAGCTACTTTGTGAAGTTTGGGGCTATGATTACCCAGGAGATTCAAGAACCGTGGATGTGCACATCAAGAGATTGCGTGAAAAACTCCATGGGGGACCTAATTGGCAGCTGGAAACTGTTTGGGGTGTAGGATACAAGTTTGAAGTTAAGTAAGAAGGTGAATTGGAGATGAAACACAGTTCTCTGGTGACGAAACTGGTGGCCACCTTTGCCATGGTGGTAACCATCGGGTATATACTGATAGCTGTAGTTCTTTCCCTATGGTTCCAGAATTATTTTCTAGAAAGAAATCGAACGGATTTGGAGGAGACGGCGAAGCTGGCCTCCTCCAGTGTCCCTTTATATCTCAACAAGGAAATCGACGATACAGAGCTTATGCGGAATCTATCCCTGGTGAAGGGCGTAGATCGAGGGGATATCCTCTTGGTGGATGCTTCTGGCTACATTTTTTTTGTGACCAATGAGGCTTATAATTCTCTGGTGTTCACAAGATTTACCTTCCCTGACCGAGAACGGTTGGTGGAAGGCAACTCCATTGAAATCAATGGAGAAGTGAATCCCATCACCAAGGAAGAAATGTCCTTGTTTATTCAGCCCATAGAACACAATGGGGTATACCAAGGAGCTTTGGTGGTGTATACGCCTTTGGGAAGCATCCGGGAACCGCTGTATAGTATCTATTTAAGAATTTGGACCATCACCGCCATGGCTGTGATTTTCTCCACTCTTTTTATCTACTACGTGGCTCAAAGAATGCTCTTTAAACCTTTGGTGGAACTCAATACCATCGCGCGGAAAATCTCCAAGGGTGAAGTGACCCAAAGGGTTTTGGTCACCTCCTCCGATGAGATCGGTCAGCTGTCGGAATCCTTTAATACCATGGCAGAGTCTTTAGAACAGACGGATAAAAATCGTCGAGACTTTTTGTCGAACATTTCTCATGAACTGCGCTCTCCCATCACGTCCATTCGGGGATTCATTGCAGGGATTTTAGATGGGATCATTCCCATGGATAAGGAGAACTATTATTTAAAGATTGTTTATGATGAAATTCAGCGGCTCACAAGGCTTGTGAACGATCTACTGGATCTTTCCGCCATGGAGTCGGGCAAGTTTTCCTTTAAACTCACAGAGCTGGATATCAATGAAATTGTGAAGGTTTGTATTGCGCGGTTTGAAACCAAGGTGGAGGACAAGGGGCTAAAGGTCAACGTCACCCTAGAGGGAGACCATCTGTATGCAGCAGGGGATCGAGATCGACTCATCCAAGTCATCACCAACTTGGTGGACAATGCCATCAAGCATTGCCCTGACAATGGAGACATTCGGGTACAAACCAGGTCCAAAGGGAAGAAAGTACATGTGAGTGTATATAATGATGGGACCCCCATTGATGACCATGACTTAAAGTATATTTGGGATCGGTTTTACAAAGGGGATAAGTCCAGAACCAATAAAGTATCCACAGGCCTTGGCCTCCCCATCGTGCGCAATATCATCACACAATTTGGCGAAGATATTTGGGTAGAGAACAAGGGGCAAGGGGTAATCTTTACCTTTACCCTAAGCATGACTTAGGAGTGTAAATATGGAAGAGAACAAAAAAAGAGCAGAGGAAAAGATCATACAAGAGGCGCAAAAAGAACAGCAAAAGTCTGGAGAGATCCGCTATCGATTAGATCAAAAGTCTAAGATCAAAGGGGGTCTTTTTCAGTTTGTGACGCTGTTTATGGTGGTGGTATTTACGTCCCTGGTGACCTCCACCTATGTGACCCAAAGAATTCAAGAAACGCCCATCACCATTGATGGCAATAGTGATTTTTCAGAGGTGCTGAAAAAATCATTAGAAAGCTTTGAGTCTACTTTTTATGACCGGGTGCGGATTCGAGATCTCTATAAAAGCATCGCCCCTTCTTTGGTGGGGGTGTCCAATGATCCAGATCGTTTTTTCCAAGATGCCTATGAGGGTGTGTATACAGGGGTGGTCATGAATACAGAAGGCTATATCCTCGTGCCCTACG
>DOKV01000162.1 GCA_003510765.1 Clostridiaceae bacterium
ATCCCCAATATAGTCCAGAGGATATTAGGAATCTGAAAGATTATTTCCTCTATTTCTCTTGCATTTTAAAAAACTTATAAAAAATCGTCTGAATATTCAACAATTTAATAAAAGAGACCCGTTTATGCACAGGTCTCTTTTACTGATTTATTTTATTCTACCACTTCTTTTTTCACAATACCGATGCCCAATTCTTCCAATTGCGTCGCATCTACAGTATTGGGTGCCTCGGACATGGGATCGAAGGCATTTTGATTTTTGGGGAAGGCAATGACATCTTTAATGTTGTCTGTTCCTGCCAAAAACATGACCAAACGATCCATGCCAAAGGCGAGTCCACCATGTGGTGGTGGCCCATATTTGAAGGCTTCTAAAAGGAACCCAAATCTGGCCCAAGCTTCCTCTTGGGTGAAGCCCAAAAGCTCAAACATCTTTTCTTGAAGCTTTGTGTCGTGGATTCTTATGGATCCACCACCCAGCTCCTCTCCATTCAAGACCATATCATAGGCTTTGGCTCTAACCTTTCCTGGTTCTCCATCTAAGAGATGGAGATCTTCTTCCATGGGACTTGTGAAGGGATGGTGAAGCGCCACAAAGCGCCCTTGCTCTTCGTCTCTCTCTAACAGTGGGAATTCAGTGACCCAGGCAAACTTAAACTCTTCTGCTCCTTCTAACAACTGATATTTCTTGGCCAACTCTAATCTTAGCGCCCCTAAGGATTGGAACACCACGTCATTTCCATCTGCCACGATGAGTACCAGGTCTCCCGTTTCAGCCTCAGCGCGGGCTAGAATGGCAGCCAGCTCTTCTTTTGATAAGAACTTGGACAAGGCCGTTTTGGTGCCTTCTTCTTTTAACTGGATATACGCAAGACCTTTGGCTCTATAGGTTTTCACAAACTCTCCAAGACGATCGATGTCTTTTCTGCCCATGGCTGCACCACCCTTTAGGGTAATGGCTCGAACACTTCCACCGGCATCCAGTGCTCCCTTAAAGACCACAAATTCCGTGTCTTTCACCAGGTCAGAGAGGTCTTTTAGTTCCATGCCAAAACGAAGATCGGGTTTGTCAGAACCAAATCGTTCCATGGCATCTTTATAGGTTAAGCGCCTAAAGGGCACCTGAACCTCTTTGTTTAGCACTTCTTTGAACACCCTCTGGACCAACCGCTCGTTGAGATCTATGACATCTTCCACATCCACAAAACTCATCTCAATATCAATTTGTGTGAATTCTGGTTGTCGATTGGCTCTCAAGTCCTCATCTCTGAAACACTTGGCGATTTGGAAATACTTATCAAATCCAGAGACCATTAAGAGCTGCTTGAAAATCTGTGGACTTTGAGGTAACGCATAGAAGGTCCCTGGATAGTTTCTTGAAGGTACCAAGTAGTCTCTGGCGCCTTCTGGTGTACTCTTATTCAAAATGGGCGTTTCCACTTCTAAAAATCCTTCTTGGTCCATGAAATTTCGAATGGAAATGTACGCTTTACTTCTTAGCTTGAAGATTTTTTGCATATCTGGACGACGAAGGTCTAGATAGCGATATTTTAAGCGCACACTCTCTGCAGCATCCAAGTCTTCTTTGATGTAGATGGGTGGCGTTTCAGATTCAGACAGAATCTTAAGTTCCGAGGCAATGAGCTCCACTTGACCTGTGGCCATGGTTTCATTGACAGACTCTCTTCTTTCCACGGTGCCTCTCACCAAAATGCAGAACTCATTACGCAAACGCTCTGCTTTCTCATAGGCTTCTTTGGACGCTTCTTCTTTGAATACCACTTGGAGAATGCCCTCTCTGTCTCGTACATCACAAAAGATCAAGGAACCTAGATTTCTTCTCTTGGCTACCCATCCTGTAATGACTACTTCTTCTCCGATGAAGGCTTCTGTGACCTTACCCGCCATATGAGTTCTTCTTAATTGACCTAACATTTCGCCCATTATATTTCACTCCTCTTTACGATGTCTTCAATGGCCTCTGGCGTTAGCGCCACCAAGACCTGTTCTCCATTTTCCATGTTTTTTAGTGAAGCTTTGGCATTCTGTAGCTCATCTTCCCCTAAAATCATGGTGTACCTTGCGCCAACCTTATTGGCATATTTCATTTGCGCTTTGAGCTTTTTCCCCATATGATCTATGTCTACTTTAAGACCCTTGGCTCTTAACTCATGGGCCATGGCTGCCGCTTTTAAGCTCTCCGCCTTACCCATGGTTGCAATGAACACGTCATAACGAAGGGGTTCTTTTATGACGACACCTTCTTCTTCCATGGTCATGAGAAGTCTTTCAATACCCATACCAAAGCCTACCGCAGGCATCTCAGGGCCACCAATCTCTTGGATGAGATAGTCGTAGCGCCCACCTCCGCAGACGGTGATGTCTTTATTGACAATTTCAAAAACGGTTTTTGAATAGTAATCTAACCCTCTCACAATACCCTTATCCACTTGGTAGGGGATCCCCATGGCTTCCAAATAGCTTTTTAGGTCCTCAAAGTGTGTCTCGCAATCAGCACAAATATGATCTAGAATAAGCGGTGCATCTTTCACGATTCTTTGACAGCTTTTTTCCTTACAATCTAGTGTTCTCATGGGATTCTTTTGCATACGTTCTTGGCAAACAGGACATAAGGCTTCCGCATGTGGAGCCAAGAAGTCTAGCAGCGCTTGGTTGTATGTCTTTCGACATTCTGGATGTCCAATGGAATTGATCTTTAAGGTCAATCCTTTTACCCCTAGCTCGTCCAGGGCACCCATGGCAATGGAGATGACTTCTGCATCGGCAGAAGCTTCCTTACTGCCAAATAGCTCCACCCCAAACTGATGATGCTGCCGAAGTCTTCCTTTTTGGACATTTTCATAACGAAACACAGGGGTAAAGTAATACAGCTTTGTGGGCTGTGCATCGGCATACATGGAAGATTCCACAAAGGCACGCACCGCTGGTGCGGTCCCTTCGGCTTTTAAGGTGATGCTTCGGTCGCCTTTATCTAGAAAGGTATACATTTCCTTTTGTACCACATCCGTAGTTTCTCCCACCCCTCTTGTGAACAGCTCTGTGTTTTCAAACATGGGGGTTCGAATTTCTCTGAATCCATAGCTATGGGCTATGCCCTTTAGCTGGTCCTCCACATAGTGCCATTTATAGGCATCCATGGGCAATAAATCTTTGGTCCCTTTTGGGGCTTGTAAATCCATCTTCCTTCACTCCTTATGTATGCAAGAAACGCATTTTTTTCTCCATCATTTCCTGAAATCTTTCTGTATAATCATTGAGCCCCTTAAAGTTTGCAAAACGCTCAATTTGACCTGCCTCAACTTTCTTCGTGACCCCATCTGCACCCATGGCGATGATGGTTTTCACTTCTTCAATCATCACCACATTATAGAGGTTCTCATAGCCTTCCTTGGCATAGCCTACATTTTCAAGGTTTCCTACCATATTCTTTTGACGATACATATAGTAAGGCTTCATCCCCAAGCTTCTAGCCACGGCATCGGTTTTTTCAAACATGAGATTTAAGTCCCTTTGCTCTTGAAGCAGGTATTTTTTTTCTAAAAGATACTCTTCATAGAGAATAGAGGCCCTCTTGATGGCTAATCCATGGACTGTAATGCTCTCAGGGGCTAATTCTTTTATAGAAGTAAGCGTTCTTTCCACATCCTCCAGGGTTTCTCCTGGCAGCCCTAAAATAAGATCCATATTGATGTTGTCAAACCCTACCTCGCGCGCTTCATAAAAGACTTTTTGCACTTCCTTGGCTGTGTGATTTCTGCCAATGATCTTTAAGGTTTCATCCTTCATGGTTTGAGGATTGATGGAGATCCTTGTGACGCCATAGTTCTTCATGGTGTAAAGCTTCTCTTTGGTCAAGCTATCCACTCGCCCAGCTTCCACGGTGACCTCCAAAAGATTTCGCCCTTGAATAAATGCTTCATAAAGCGTTTTCATCACAGTCTCAAATTCCTCCTCGGAAATGGCTGTGGGGGTTCCTCCGCCAAAGTAGAGACTATTGACGGTATACCCCTTTTCCTCGATGAACCCTCGAATCATGTCCATTTCTTCTAGAAGCAGGGACAAATAGGTCTCTTTATACTTGTTTCCTTTATACACATTGGATGCAAAGGAGCAGTATACACATCTAGAAGGACAAAAGGGCATGCCCACATATAAATCACAAGAGCCTTCTTTGTCTATACGCTTTAACAGGGAAATTTCCTTCATGGCCACTTCATAGGCCAAATGGATTTTTGGGGACTCTGTCAAGTAGGTTGCCTGCAGCTTCTGTGTGATGTCCTCTTTGGAAAAGCCTTCTTCAATGAGTTCTCTCACAATCTTAGAGGGCCGAATGCCAATGAGAATTCCCCAGGGTAGCTCTTTTCCAGTTTTTTCACGAAGAAGAAGAAAAACCGCTCTTCTCATGATGTTCAAATCTCTTTCTCTGTAGTCTAAGATTTTTATGGCCCCCAAAAAGTCAATGGTGATCCGGTCTTCTACTAAAAAGACTTCCAAATCTGCTTTTTGGGGATTCAGTTCATCCAAATACGTAATATGCTGTGCGGCATAAAAAAGTGTCACCATATGGTACACATGATAGCGCAAAGCATTGTTGCTTTTCACCGTAATCATCCTGGGATCCTATCTTAAAAAGCCATTGAAGGCTTTTTCCATGCCCAAGGTGGTTTCTGGTCCGTGACCTGGCATCACTCGGGTTTGTTCTGGTAGCATGAAAAGTTTCTCTTTGATGGAATGGAGAAGCTCCTCCATACTGCCTCCTGGCAGGTCCGTTCTACCCACGGAGTTTTGGAAAAGCACATCTCCAGAGAAGAGCACCCCTTCCATAAGAAAGCTCAGACTGCCTTTGCTATGGCCAGGGGTTTCTATTATGGTCACAGGTTTTCCCGCGAAGGTAAAGGCATCTCCCTCTTTTAAGAAGGTCTCTACTTTCCCCATGGGGCCAAAGGCTGTTTTTCTTTGAAGAATATATTTCATATCCTTTTCGCTAATGTAGGCTGGGACTTGAAAAGCTTCTTTCACATGATCCACCGCACCCACGTGATCCACATGACCATGGGTTAACAAAATACCCTGAAGTTTTACATGAAGATCTTTTACGTAGGCTACCAAAGCCTCTCCTTCATCTCCTGGGTCTATGATCAAGGCTTCTTTTGTGTCTTCATCCACCACAATATAGCAATTCTCTTCATAAGCCCCCAAGACCAATTTCTTTATTTGCATATTCTTTTCCTCTCTCTACTCTAAAACGTCTTCTTACTATCTAATAAAATGGTCACGGGTCCATCATTTTCTATGTGCACCTTCATATCAGCACCAAAGATGCCCTTAGCAACGGGCAAACCTTCTGCCCTAAGCTTCGCGGCCAGTTCTTCATAGAGGGCTTCTGCTTGCTCTCCTTTTGCTGCATGGATGAAGCTAGGCCTTCTGCCTTTTCTAGCATCTCCATAAAGGGTGAACTGAGAGATCAAGAGTATTTCTCCTTGGACTTCTGTCAAAGAAAGGTTCATCTTCCCCTCTTCATCTTCAAAGACTCTTAGCCCCTTCACCTTTTCAAAGATATACTTTACATCCTCCGTGGTGTCCTCCACGCTTATTCCAACCAGTACATTGAACCCCTGGCCAATTTGCCCTACGGTCTCCCCTTGGACAATGACTTGAGAGGAAAGAACGCGCTGAATCACTGCTCTCATATACTCACCTACACATTTCCTATTCTAAAAGCATCATTGACATTGGCTAACTTTCGAAGTCTCTTTAAGCATTCCTCTAGTAGATTGATGTCTCGTATCAGAAGAGACAAATGAATCATCACAGAGGTATCCTTCCTGGTTTCTACATTCATGGCATTGAGGGGAATCTTTAACTCACTGACCAAAGAAATGATATCTGATACAAGATTGGGCCGATCATGGGCATGGATCTGTACCCGAGCACTATAGAGCTCTTGACTTTCCTTTTCCCAAGCCACATCCACAATTCTATGGGTTTTATCATTCTTTGTAGCCTCAATGTTTGCACAATCGGTTCGATGAATGCTGATCCCTCTAAAGTTTGTGATGAATCCAATGATTTCATCTCCAGGCACTGGATTACAACACTTGGCAAATCGCACTTGTACATTGTTCATCCCAGACACAATCACCCCAAAGTAAGACTTCTTCTTGGCTTTGTCTTTTTTCTTCTGGGCATCGATCATCTTTTCCGCTTCTAGTAAAGAGAGTTTATTATCTTCATTGATTTTTGCTCTTTTCTCTTCTTCAAGGAAGTCTTTCAGGGCTGTGACAATGGTGGAGGGCAGTACTTGACTGGCGCCAACCACCGCATAGAGATCGTCGATGTTGTTGCCATGGTAACGGCGTATGAGTCGATCCAGCATTTCTCCTTTGGCCAAATCCGCAAAATTACGATCTTGTTTTCTTGCTTCTTTTTCCAGAAGTTCTTTTCCACGCTGTATGTTTTCTTCTCTTTTTTCTTTCTTAAACCAGGCTTTAATTTTGGTCTTGGCTTGATTGGACGTGGCAATATTTAACCAATCTATATTGGGGCCCTTGGGCTTCGCTGAGGTGATGATTTCTACAATCTCACCGGTAGCCAGTTTATAGTCTAAGGTGACCATATTGCCATTGACCTTTGCGCCAATGGTTCGATTGCCCACATCTGTATGGATGCGATAGGCAAAATCTATAGGGGTCGCTCTTAAGGGAAGATTGATCACCTCACCTTTAGGGGTGAAGACGAAAATTTCATCTCCAAAAAGATCAATCTTAAAGCCTTCCATGAACTCTTCCGCATCAGAGGTTTCCTTCTGCCACTCCAGCATATCCCGAACCCAAATGAGCTTTTGGTCCATGGTATCCTTGGGTGCTTCCTTGGAAGAACCTGTCTCCTTGTACTTCCAATGGGCCGCGATTCCATATTCAGCCACACGATGCATCTCATAGGTACGAATCTGAATCTCAAAGGGCTTCCCTTGAGGTCCGATGACCGTGGTATGCAAGCTCTGATACATGTTGGGCTTAGGCATGGCAATATAGTCCTTAAACCGCCCTGGAATAGGTTTGTAGATGGTATGCACAATACCTAAAGAAGCGTAGCAATCCTTAATAGAGTCTACCAATACCCGGATGGCCGTCAAGTCAAAAATCTGATCGATATTTTTATTTTGTGCCATCATTTTCTTATAAATGGAGTAAAAATGCTTGGGTCTTCCATCAATATCACATTCAATACTGGCACTTTTTAGTCTGCCTACGATGTCATCCATGATCATATTGATATAGGCTTCTCGTTCTTTTCTCTTTTCAGCGATTTGGTTCACCAAATCATAGTACTCCGTGGGATACATATAGCGGAAAGCCAAATCTTCTAGTTCCCACTTGATTCTAAACATCCCCAAACGATGGGCCAAAGGAGCATAGATGTCAAAGGTTTCTTTGGATTTTTCCTTTTGCTTTTCTGGCTGCATGTATCGCAACGTACGCATGTTGTGAAGGCGATCTGCCAGTTTGATTAGAATGACGCGAATATCTTTGGCCATGGCCAGTAGCATCTTACGAACATTATCCGCTTGTTCTTCTTCTTTAGATTTATACTTGATTTTCCCAAGCTTTGTAACCCCATCCACCAATTCCGCTATTTCTCTACTAAATAACGTTGTGATTTCTTCAAAGGTATACTTGGTGTCTTCAATGACATCATGAAGAAGCCCTGCTACCACGGTGTTGGTATCCATACCCATGTCTACCAAAATTGAAGCCACTTCCACAGGGTGGGTGACATAGAGTTCTCCAGAGATTCGTCTCTGGTCTCCATGGGCTTCTGCCGCGAGATTATATGCTTTTATGACCAGTTCTTTGTTGATGTTCCCAGCC
Source organism: Clostridiaceae bacterium (assembly GCA_003510765.1). Taxonomy (GTDB): domain Bacteria; phylum Bacillota; class Clostridia; order Clostridiales; family Clostridiaceae; genus Proteiniclasticum. Next base: position 7,892 of record DOKV01000162.1, read on the forward strand.
TTATCAATTTTTTTCATTAAATCGTAGAGCATTGTACTTCCTCATTTCCCAAATAATCCTTTTTTCTATATGGCATAGGCTGGTTTGAAACCAGCCTATCATCATCATCTTCAGTTTTGTTTTTTTACAGGTCGTACTGAACCATGGATTCCACATGATATCCGTCCAGCTTTTCTCGTCCTTTGAGCTCTGTCAGTTCGATCATGAAATCCACAGACACCACTTCACCGCCAGCCAATTCAATGAGTTTTGCACAAGCAGATATGGTGCCTCCTGTAGCCAAAAGATCATCCACTAAAGCTACCCGATCTCCTTTCTTAAAGGCATTTTTATGGATCTCTAGGGTGTCGGATCCATATTCTAGATCATAGGTAATGGAGACTGTCTCCTGGGGTAGCTTCCCTGGTTTTCTTATGGGAATAAAGCCCACACCTAAAGCATAGGCCAGTGGTACTCCAAAGATAAACCCGCGGGCTTCAGGACCTGCAATGTAATCCACATTCAATGCCCGAAGTTTCTTTGCCATGGTGTCTATGAGCTCTTTAAAAACTTGGCCGTCTCCAATGAGCGGCGTAATATCCTTAAAACTAATACCTTCTTTTGGGAAATTCTCAATAATACCAATTTTTTCTTTAAAATCCATAAGATCCTCCAAAATTTTATTTTAGCTGTTCACCAAGTACTTGGCAATTTGTTCTGCTCGATGCGTATCTTCTGTGGTTAATAATTCAATGATGATCCGTGCATTATCCACCATGGACCAAGGATTGTCTTTGGGGCTAACAAGGGCTCTTAGCTGAGTATCCTCTTCATTGGACATCTTTTTTAGCGCCCGAATCCCATAATTGGTAGAAACCCTAAGTCGATCAAGTCCCATGTCCAA
>DOKV01000160.1 GCA_003510765.1 Clostridiaceae bacterium
GAAGTTTCCAAGGATGACATTTTGAAACCTTTACATTTTCAAAACCTCTTTTTGTAAACCATTAACTATTTCCATTTTTTAGGAGAGCCAACTCCTCTTCCGTGAGTTCTCTGAATTCTCCTTCCTCCAGCTCCTCATCCAGGATCAAAGGCCCAAAGGAAACCCGCTGTAGATAGGTCACTTCATTCTCTCTAGCAAGGAACATGCGCTTCACCTGATGAAACTTTCCTTCTCTTAGGGTCACATGAACTTCTCTTTTGTCTTCTTCAGAAATCTTCAGTCCTGCAGGCATGCATTTATAGCCATCTCCTAGGACTACACCCTTCTCAAAAGCTTTGATATCTTCCTCTTTGGCCTCTTCTTTCAAATACACATAGTATACCTTGTCCACATGATTTTTGGGGGACAAGAGCTTGTGATTCAGCTCTCCATCATTGGTTAACAAAAGGAGCCCCACGGTGTCTTTGTCCAGCCTCCCCACCGGTGCAGGATCAAAAGCTTTGTAATCAAAGGGTAGTAGGTCCACCACCGTTTGATCATGATTGTCAAAGGTTGCCGACACCACCCCTTGGGGCTTGTTCATGAGAAGGTAGATGTATTTCCGATAATAGACCTCTTCCCCTTCTATGACAATCTTGGCCTCCTCTGGGTCCACCTTATATCCTGGGTCTGTCACCAAGGTGTCATCCACGGTGACGGTTTTCTTTTTGATTTTCTCTTTGATTTCTTTTCGGCTGCCAAAGCCCATATTAGACAGTACTTTATCAATGCGTTCTACGGCCATGATATCCTCCCTTTCCTCTCCCTTGAGGGTCCTCTAGTCGCAAAAGGCCCGGAAAACTCCGAGCCTACTTTGCTTCCTTACACCCTCTTTTTACAATCTCTTTTCCAAGGCTTCTTTCAGTTCTTCAAAGCCTGGCTTCCCTAAGAGGGCAAACATGTTCTTCTTGTAATCTTCTACCCCTGGTTGATCAAAGGGGTTGATGCCAAGGAGATATCCACCAATGGCATTGGCCAGTTCAAAGAAGTAGACCATATACCCAAAGCTCTTTTCCTTCTTATCTTTTAAGGTCAAGACAATATTGGGCACGCCACCATCGATGTGTGCAAGAAGGGTACCTTTGAAGGCATTCTTGTTCACTTCATCCATGGTTTTACCCGCGAGGAAGTTTAACCCATCTAAGTTGTCTTCATTGGCTTCAATGGTATAGCTGGAATTCATTTCTTCCACATGAATCACCGTTTCAAAGATGTTTCTCTTTCCGTCTTGAATAAACTGTCCCATGGAATGAAGATCCGTGGAGAAATTCACAGAGGCTGGGAAAATCCCCTTGCCATCTTTCCCATGACTTTCGCCAAAGAGCTGTTTCCACCATTCAGAGAAATAGGTCAGTTGTGGCTCATAGTTCACCAGAATTTCTGTGTCTTTGCCACGAAGGTGTAACACATGTCTTGCTGCTGCATAAGCATAGCAAGGATTGTCCTTGACGGAGTCTTTTTGGAAATCTCCATGGGCAAGCTTTGCCCCAGCCAAAATGGCGTCGGTGTCGATGCCTGCACAAGCAATGGGTAGTAAGCCCACTGGCGTTAGTACGGTGAAGCGTCCGCCCACATCATCTGGTACCACAAAACTCTCATAGCCTTCTTCATTAGCCAAGCTCTTCAACGCTCCCCGAGCTTTGTCTGTGGTGGCATAAATTCTTCTGGCTGCTTCTTTCTTCCCATACTTCTTTTCCATGAAGTCCTTCATGATTCTAAAGGCCACAGCTGGTTCTGTGGTGGTCCCAGATTTACTGATGACATTCACAGAGACGTCTTTCCCTTCCAGCATCTCCAATAAATCATTCAGGTAGTCTCCGGATATATTTTGTCCCAGGAAATAAATCTCTGGGCTTTGTCTCTTTTCCTTTGGTAGGGCATTGTAAAAATGATGACTCATCATTTCTATGGCTGCCTTGGCGCCTAAATAAGATCCCCCGATGCCGATGACAATGAGGACATCTGAATCCTTTCGGATCTTTTCTGCAGAAGCTTTCACCCTTTGATACTCCTCTTGGTCTAACTCTACAGGAAGATCTACCCATCCGAGGAAATCACTGCCAGGACCGGTCTTTTCCTTTAATAGTCTATGGGCGGTTTTCACCATGGGATCCACATACTCAATTTCATGATCTCTTATAAAACCCTCTAATTTTTTCAAATCCACTTGTAACATTTATTTTACACCAGCCTTTCATGTTCTTTTGTTCACGGTGATATTATACCACAGGACCAAAGACGGAGCGTATAGAAACACATCAAAAGATTGCACCCTTTGCCAAAAGCTTAGCCTGGCAGCAAGAAGAGACTTTCCCTCGAAGAATGCTTCGCACCGTATCCACGCGCCTTCTTCTGGCCACTTCTTTCTTGCAGCTACTACAGTACAGAAGATACCCTTTCTTTTTCACTTGGGGCACCAGTTCTTTAAAGTAGGTATGACTGCCAATGCCAAGCTTCAAACAAGTTTCCTTAAAGACCTCATCATGATGATGATTCACCTGGTCCTTCACATTGGCATAGAAATGGGCATACTCATGAAGGATCACTTCTCTCACCACTCCCTCCTCATAACGTCCGGATAAAAGCACCTCGGCGAAGCGAAACTCATGGGGGAGGAGTTTGCCTTCCTTGATTTTAAAATAGAAGGTGCCCATGGTTTTCACCATTTTGGTGCTGATGGTCACTGGAACGTCTTCGCAAGGCATGCCTGCCCGTTCTCCAGTTTCCTTTAATAATGCCTTCACCTCGGCCAAGGACCACACTTTATTCACCCTTTACGCCCACTTTCCTACTTTATTTTAAAAATCAGCGCCAAGGCTTCTTCCAGCTGCTCTTTACCAATTTCTTCTCCTTCTTTCACCACACAGTTTAAAAGGTTCTCTGTAACCATGAGATGGATCACCTTCTCTACGCTGGCTTTCACTGCAGCGAGCTGAATCACCACTTCCTTACAATCTCTTTCTTCTTCAATCATTTTGCTGATGCCTCGAAGCTGCCCCTCTGCGCGATGGATTCGATTCATCATTTTTTGCTTATCTGCCAAACTTACTCTCCTTTATGCCTAAACGGTTCTTTTACCTTCTCATTATACCAAAAAACCAGACCCCTTGGCATAAAAAAATGCACCTCTGGGGTATTTCTCCCAAAGGTGCTTCCTTTAGCCTCGGCTTTTGAAAATTAATTTCAAAGCCGCTTCTACTTTATCTTTTTGTTCTTCCGTGTTTTCCTCTGTGACGCAACTTAAAAGATTCTCTGTAACCATTAAGGTGATGACTTTATCTATGCCCGCTTTCACAGCAGACAACTGGGTCACCACATCTTGGCATCCACGATCTTCTTCAATCATCCTAGAAATGCCCCGGATTTGCCCTTCTAATCTCGACAGACGGTTCACATAATTTTTTCTATCGTCCAAACTCCACATCTCCTCTGTACGCGGACATGCCTCCCATAACATTGACAATTTTAAAGCCCTGCTGCGCCATATATTTTGCAGCCATGGAAGATCTTGCTCCGGATAAACAGATCACGTGCCACTCTTTGCTCTTATCTAGTGCATTCATCTTGGTGGGAATATCCCCCAGTGCAATGTGCGTCGCGCCTTTGATATGTCCAGAAACAAACTCATCCTCTTCTCTCACATCCAGTACATGCAGGGATCCTTTTTTCAAAAGCTGCTCAAACTCAGCCATCATCACAGAATTAAACAATTTTTACAATCTCCTCTTTCTTTACTACATTATAGATATTAAATGCGCCGTCTAAGTTCATGGCCTTGTATCCCTTTTGTCTAAGCATTCTTTCCGCCATATAGCTTCTTTGTCCACTGGCACAGCTCACCACAATGGTTTGATCCTTAGGTAGCTCTTCTAAGCGAGCTCTAAGGTCATTGATGGGAATGTTCTTAAAGCCTTTGATGGCGCCTGAACGTTCCACTTCCACCTGATCCCGCACATCTAAAAGGAAGGCGCCTTCTTCTCTCATCTTGGATAGTTCATGCCACTGGATAGACTCAGAGAATCCTTCCATGAGATTCACCGCTGCATAGCCCACCATATTCACTGGGTCCTTGGCCGAACCAAAAGGTGGTGCGTAGGTGAACTCTAGTTCCATAAGATCCTCCACTTTCAAGTTGCCCTTGATGGCTGTAGCAATGATGTCGATTCTCTTATCGGCACCCTTTTGACCCACGGCTTGCGCTCCATAAATGGTGCCATCCTCTGGGTTAAAGAGAAGCTTTAGGAAAATATCTGAAGCCCCTGGGAAGTAGCCCGCATGGTCGTTGGCCGTAACATGCACTGCTTTATAGGTCTTGCTCGCCATGGTCAGCTGACGCTCGTTGAGCCCTACAGATGCCCCGGAGAGATTAAAGACACGTACAATGGCTGTACCAATGGCCCCCTTATTCTTTCTCTTATAGCCACTGATGACGTCAGCCACTTGTCTACCTTGTCTGTTGGCAGGATTTGCCAAAGGAATCATGGTGTCTTCATTGAGAATTTGGTTTTTCACAATGATGGCATCTCCTACGGCATAAATGTCTTTGACGCTGGTTTCATAGGTTTCATCCACCAAGATGCCACCACGCATGCCCAGGGCAATGCCCGCAGACTGGGCCAAGGAATTTTCAGGTAGTACGCCCACGGACATGATGGTGAGATCGCTCTCCAGACGAATGCCGTTTTGCAGCTCTACAATCTTCCCTTCTTCTTGGAACCCACTGGCTGCAACACCAGTGTAGACATGAATGCCATTTCTTTCCAGTTCATCACGAATGAGCATGGCCATTTCCACATCAAAAGGTGGCAATACATGAGGAGCCATTTCCACCACGGAAACCTCTAGTCCTCTATGCTTTAGAGCCTCTGCCATTTCTAGACCAATGAACCCTGCGCCTATGACCACAGCCTTTTTAGGCTGATGTTCCTTGATGAAGGAGGTGACGCCATCTACATCGGGTACATTTCTCATGGTGAAGACATTCTTTGCTTCTGGAAGACCTGGGGTATTGGGGACAAAAGGTCTTGCTCCTGGAGACAA
>DOKV01000191.1 GCA_003510765.1 Clostridiaceae bacterium
CCCCTCCTCTTTAAGAAAATTATAGTCCTCTCTTAAAGTATTCTCCTCCTACCTTGGGATGATTCCTCAAGTTCTTCCTCCTAATCCTAAAGGATGATTTCTTTTATTTCTTTTTTAGTATTGTTTCGAAGAAATCAATAAACGCTCTTTTTAGATGATCTAGAAATCTCACCCCTTCAAGATGTTCCATGGGTCTTCTTTCCTTTTCTACCCTTTGGGCCTTTATCCAAAAACTTCGTTTCCAGACTTTGACTTACAAGACATCAAATTCTACCGAATTTTACCTCCCAAACATCAAACACTACCGAATTTGACCTACATCAATTCTTTCTACCCTAAAGAGGCGTATGCTGAACTCATAGAATACAGCTTTTGATACCTGAGGAGGGAACATCATGAAAGAACTTGCAAAGAATATTTATTGGGTTGGTAAAGTAGACACTAGAAAGGTCCCCTTCCACCGATTGATTTTAGAAAAGGGAACCAGCTACAATGCCTATTTGATTCAAGATGAGAAGAACGTACTCATCGATACGGTGGATCTACTCTACGGAAAAGAATTCACGGATACGTTAGGTGCCGCTTTTGATTTGTCCACTTTAGATTACATTGTCATCAATCATACGGAACCAGACCATTCTGGTGCCCTAGGATCTGTGGCCAGAAAAGCCCCCAAGGCCAAAATCCTCTGTACCGCGCCAGCGGTATACGAGCTCATGGAAATGTACAAACTAGATAAAGAACGGTTCCAAGTGGTGCATCACAAAGAAGAGCTGTCCATCGGGTCCAGAACCCTACAGTTTTTTGAAACCCCTTATCTTCATACAGAGGAAACCATGGTCACCTACCTTAAGGAAGACGAAATCCTCTTCACCTGTGACATTTTCTCCACCCACGTGGCGGATGACGACCACTTACTGGTGTCTAGTTTGGCGGATCCTTCCTCCATCTATGAGGACTATACCACCTATTATAAGCTCATCATGGATCCCCATAGACGTTATGTCCTTCCCATGGTAAACATCGTCAAATCTTTACCTTTAAAAATCATCGCCCCTTCCCATGGATACATTCTAGATCAGCAGTTGGGTACCTATATAGATTTTTATGAAACTTCAGCCCTACAGTCCAGAGAAAATGTCTCTTGTCTCATTCTCTTTAACACCATGAGTGGCAACACCAAGAAAATGGCGAGAATCCTGGAGACAGAGCTAACGAAAGCAGGTATTGCCGTAGAATCTTTAAACACAGAGAAAGAAAACCTAGAAGAAATATATACCAAAATCCAACAAGCGGATGGTGTCCTCTTTGGGACCTCCACCAAGTATGCAGACATCCCAGGAAACTTAGAAGTGATCTTAAAAGAGCTGAAAGAACTAGAAGTGGAAGGAAAGCCTGCAGCAGCCTTTGGTTCTTATGGATGGTCTGGTGAAGCTGTGGAAGTGGTAGAAGACTACTTAAAAGCAGCGGACCTTCGCACCCTAAGGACTTCAGACATCATCAAGACCACGGGGATGAGTACCATCGAATTCCCCCTTCGAGTCCGATTCAACCCAGAAAAAAGTGAAAAAGAGATTCAGCTGGCCGCCCAAGTATTTGCAGATTTGTTAAGATACTAAGGCAAAATGAACTGCTCCCCCTTTGAAAGCACCTATATTACATGTCAAAGACTTGAAAAAGCACGCTTACAATACATCTTCCTCCAGCGCGCTCTGCTCTTTTTACACTGTAGCCCTATGAAGATCCACGTGAAAACAGCCCATGGACAAAGAGGTTTCCTCTTTAGCCATGGGCTGTTCTTTCTTTTACTCTTATCTACGTTCACGAAGGGTCAACCGTAAATCCATATACATGCCTTCTCGGTAAACCTTCACGATGACTACATCCCCCGCTTCTTTAGTGTTTTTGATGTTGTTAATATCTGTGACCGTTTGGACCTTTTGTCCATCAAATTCTGTGATCACATCTCCCACCATCATGGCGGCTAAGTACGCTGGGGTGTTGTTTTGCACCTCCACCACCAAGACGCCCACGGGCAGGTCATTTTCTGTGGCTGTGGCTTCATCAATTTCTCGTCCAGCAATCCCCACGATGAGTTGCGCTCTTGACAATACATCCAATCCATCAATCAACGTGTTGATGGGAATGGCAAAGCCAATACCTTCCACAGACTCCGTGGCAATCTTTGCAGAATTGATGCCGATGACTTCTCCTCGTTCATTGATTAAAGGACCTCCTGAATTACCTCCGTTGATGGCAGCATCCGTTTGAAGAAACATATATTCTGTCCCATTGATGGTCACCGCACGTTCTGTGGCGGAGACGATGCCCGAGGTCACAGAACCAGCAAAATCCTTGGATAAAGGATTCCCGATGGCAATGACGCTTTCACCCACTTGAAGGTGGTCCGAATCTCCCAGCACTACAGTACCCGGAACCGCCACTGTTTCATCCATTTGAAGCACCGCCAAGTCGTTGCTGGCATCGTAGTTCACCATCCGTGCAGACACTTCCGTGCCATCATATAAAGTGACCTTGATGTTTTGGCCTCCTTCTACCACGTGATAGTTGGTGGCAATGAGTCCTCCCTCCGTCAAGATGAATCCTGTCCCAATGCTCTCTGATACACGTCCTTGTGGATTGAAGAAGCCACTAAAAGACTGCACTTCTACAGAGACGGTCACCACCGCTGGCTGCACCATTTCCACAATCTCCGGAATGGTCAGCCCATCTTTTGACTGCTCCGGTGTGGAGATGAAGGTGGGTCCTTGTGCTTGGGCCGCAGTAATCATTTGTCCAAGCTTTGACTGCTGAAATAGGCTGGTTTCTGGTAGAATCTCATAGGCACCATACAGCCCCAGCCCCGTTCCCAAAAGGGTAAAGATCAGCGCCACGGCCACCAAGGTGAATCCCGACACGCCTTTTCTCTTCTTATGAGGGGTGCTCTGAGGCTCATAGCTGGAGCTTCCTCTGTAGGCATAGACGTCTTTCTTTGGTACGGGTTCTTCTCTTGCGGTTGTTTCAGCAAGAGGTGTCTCATGGTCCATCCTGGGTTCCTCAGGGAGGGGTTCTCTTGTTTCTTGTTCTTCTATAGGTCCTATGGATTCTTTCTTCATCTCTTCTTCATGAGGGTCTTTTCCATAAATATTCTCATCCATCATAAGTTCCTCCTTCATTTCTTTTATGGTTTTATCATACTAAGGGAATGTTACAGATTCGTGTCACAAAAACTAATTTTCTTTTGGTCTTCTTCCTAATTGTCCCCTTCATCGGAACCCCATTGTCCTCCATCCACCTAAAAAAAGCCTAAAAAAAGAGCGTTTTACGCGCTCTCCATAAGCAGTTATCGTCGTCTATTGGCCAAGCGAACGGCTTGGTCTACCACGTCCTTCAAGATGGGTCCCACATCTTCTGAACGCTCCAAAAGAACATCTTGTACCACATCTTGTACATAAAAAACATGACTGTCGGAAGAATACCTAGCAAAATCCTCTTGCTGAAACCGGGATGCATTGAGGCTGCTTGTGATCACATAAAGGGGTTTGTCCTCTAAGGCACCAAAGCGAATGGGAATGGGTTCTGCAGTACTCATAAAGGCATACTCACTTTTCATGGTTTTGATGAAAGATTTGGACAAATGAAGGTTTGCATAGACCTCTTTCTCCTCTTCTAAATGTTGCACGGACTGAAAAAAATCCATGATCCCATAATTTTGAAGAAGCCTTGGAATGCCAAATAACCCTAACCCTTCTTTTGATGGATAGGACGCCGTTCGTACTTGTTCAAACCGCTGCATCTCTTCCGAACCCAAAGCTTTCCCCATGGGGTTGATAAACACCGCGCCCAATACTTCCTCTGGATAAAGGTTGATGTACTCTTGCATCACGAGAGAACCATATTCTTCTCCCAGGAAGATGAACTCCATGGGCCACCCAAAGCGTATGAACATGAAATGTAGATCTTCTGCCACTTCCCTGGGGGTCTTCAGTCCCTCTTTGGTACGCCCATAGCCTGGTCGATTGTAAAAGAAGAGCCGTGCTTCTCCTTCAAAGGCATCCACCAGCCTTTGCCGCTGAAGAGGTGACTCTCCAATGGCGCCATTCACCACAATGATGGGGCCTTTACTCCCATGGATGGTGTATTGATAGGTGGTCATGTTCACCGTGGTGGTATATCCTTCATAAAGATCGCCATAAACTTTGGCTTGCCAGTTTTCATAGAGATACCCCCCCGCTAGAAGCATCACCAGCAGAGCCACCAAGAGTTTGTATAGATTCTTTTTATTCATAATTTTTCTAAACCGGTATCGTTCCATACTGGTGGAGTCTACATAAAAATTCATTTACCCCTCCTGTCTTCCCAAGGATAATCCAGGGATGGCATTCAAGGTATTATCTGACCGCTTTCCTTTGAGAAACTGAAAATACGCTGCACTGCCAATCATGGCCGCATTGTCCGTACAAAGTATGGCCTCTGGGAATAAAATGCGCACATTCTTCTCTTCGCCCTTTTCCAGCAGCGCTTGCCTTAAAGAAGAGTTGGAGGCAACCCCCCCAGCCACGGCGATCTGATCCAAGTTTTTACGATCAATGGTCTTCATGGCATTGTCCACCAACACAGAAACCACCGCATGCTGGAAAGAAGCGGCCACATCCGGCACTGAAATCTCCAGGCCTTTTTGTCGTTGACTGTTTAGATAATTGAGCACAGAAGACTTCAATCCTGAAAAGGAGAAGTCTAGGGTGTCTTCATGAAATTTGGCTCTTGGGAACTGGATGGCCAATGGATTTCCTTCCTTGGCCACTTGATCGATCTTGGGGCCTCCAGGATAGCCAAGCCCCAGTGCTCTAGCCACCTTATCAAAGGCTTCCCCAGCTGCATCGTCTCTGGTTTCTCCCATCACCGTAAACTGGTCATAGTCTTCCACATGAACCACGAAGGTGTGCCCACCGGAGACCACCAAGGACACAAAGGGTGGGGTCAAGTCTTGGTACTGGATATAGTTGGCGGCAATATGCCCTTCAATATGGTTTACGCCAAGTAATGGAATCCCCAAAGAAAAGGCATAGCCTTTGGCAAACTGCAAGCCCACCAGTAGTGCACCCACCAGCCCTGGACCATGGGTCACGGCAATGAGCGACAGCTCTTCCTTGGCCACAGAAGCTTCTTCTAAGGCCATCTCCACCACCCCCGTGATGCTTTCCACATGTTTTCTAGAGGCTACTTCAGGCACCACTCCGCCAAACTTTTGATGGATGGGAATCTGAGAAGAGATTACATTGGAGAGCACCTCTCGTCCGTTTTTTACCACACTGGCTGCGGTTTCGTCACAACTGGATTCTATAGCTAATACATATACATCTTTCATTTCACACATGATGGGTATGGACCTGGTCCAAAACTACCCTTTCCTCCTCATTACACAATCACCTTTTAAAAAAGCGGATTCTTCTACCTGCCAAGGTTTCTGGCAACGAAAAACCATACTTTTCCTTATCTTATGATATTATACCTTCATTACTATGGATACACAAAAAAACTTAAAAGAACTTAAAGTTTTCTTCCTTGGCACCAGAAGGTCCTATGGTATACTATAAAAGAGAATACATGTTCCCATAACATCCCAATGAAGGAGGACGCACCATGGCCGATTATGCCAAGGTGGTGGTTCCTGGAACCCCCATCACAAAATCTAATTTCAAAATGGTCAGTAAAGAGGGGCGGTTCTTTCTGCCTAAAAAT
>DOKV01000176.1 GCA_003510765.1 Clostridiaceae bacterium
CCCCAGTAACGATCCCGAGAAATGCCCCAGTCGATGACATTTTCAAGGAATTTCCCCATACGCCCTGTACGCACGTTGTCTGGATACCAGTTGACGCTGTCAGAGTTTACCATGAGTTTGTCTCGTAATGAGCTCATGCGTACAAACCAGCTGTCCTTGGGATAGTAGAGCAGTGGCGTGTCACATCTCCAGCAATGGGGATAGGAGTGGGTATATTTTTCTGTATGGAAGAGTTTGTTCTCTTCTTCCAGCCACGTTAAGATGGCTTTGTCTGCTTTTCGTACATCCATGCCCTTAAAAGGTGTCACTTCTTCCGTGAACTTTCCTTCCTCATTGACCAAGTGGATGAAAGGAATGTTGTTTTTCATGCCCACCATATAGTCGTCTTCTCCATAGGCAGGGGCGGTATGCACCACGCCGGTACCATCAGACAAGGTGACGAAGTCTCCGTGAATCACAAAGAAGGCTCTCTTTTCAGGGGTATGGAAAGGCATCAGCTGCTCATAGTCTTTATTCACCAGCTCTTCCCCAAGGAACTCTCTCACAATCTCATAGTCTTTCTCTGCCAAAACCTTCTCACAAAGATCCTTGGCCAAGATGTAGATTTCATCTTCTACCTTGGCTTCCACATAGGTAAAGGTCTTGTTGATGGCCAGGGCCGCATTGGAAGGAAGGGTCCAGGGGGTGGTGGTCCAGGCCAAGATGTAGGTATTTTCCGTGCCTGCAAGCTTAAACTTGGCGATGGCCGTGGAGTCCTTCACATCCTTATAACCTTGGGCTACTTCATGGGAGGATAACCCTGTACCACATCTTGGACAATAAGGCATGACTTTAAAGCCCTTATAGAGGAGATCTTTCTCCCACATGGTTTTTAAGGCCCACCATTCAGACTCAATATAATCATTTTTGTAGGTGATATAGGGATCTTCCATGTCTACCCAGAATCCAATCTTCTCAGACATTTCCTTCCACATGCTGGTATACTTGAAGACACTTTCCTTACATTCGTTGATGAAGTTTTCTACACCAAATTCTTCAATACCTTCTTTTCCGTTGATGCCCAGCTTCTTTTCAATTTCCAGCTCCACAGGAAGACCATGGGTATCCCAGCCAGCTTTTCTTAAGACCTTATATCCCTTCATCACCTTATATCTTGGGATCAAGTCCTTGATGACTCTGGTTAAGACATGGCCCACATGAGGCTTTCCATTGGCCGTGGGGGGACCATCAAAGAAGGTGAAGACCTCTCCCTCTTCGTTGAGTTTGTAATTCTTATCCACGATGTCTTTGTCTTGCCAAAGGCTACGTACTTCTTCTTCCATGGACACAAAGGATTTCCCTGCGTCTACCTTTTTATACATGCTACGACCACTCCTTCTACACATGACTGTGTTGTTTTTCTATATAAAAAAGACCCGCCCAAAATAGGGCGAGGTCTCGCTATACCACCTAAATACATACTTCAGATACGCCAAAACCATCCTTTCATGAAGGATTCTCCGGTTTATATCCTATTTCTTCACGCGAAACCACGTATCCTCTTACTTTCTGTTCAGAAGATCCACTCCCAGGTGATGTTCACTTCCTCGCCGCTTAAGGTTTTGCACCAGACAACCTCTCTCTAAAAGCCACAAATGGAAGCTACTCGTCCTACTCATCGTGTTTGACTTTCTCATTATAGTATATGGGTTATGCCTTGTCAAACCACAGTTTTTCGGCTCTAGCCCAAAGGTTTTCCCTCTTCTAAGAAGGATCTTTTTTCTGTAGATAAGCTTTCATGGACACAACATTTTTCGCGGACAATCTTTTGTTGGGTCGCTGATCCTCAGAATACCCGAGATAAGCCCAGCGGCTCAAGCTGTTCATATGATCCATGAGAAGCTTTTTGGCTTCTTGAAGAATCATCTCCCCACTGATTTCTACGCTGGCAAAGAAGGCATTCACTACTTCCGTAGGGTCTTCCACTTTTCTAGATAATTCCAGGGTAAAACTCAAAAACACATCAAAGAGAATCTCTTCAGGGACTTGATGGAACAGTTCTCTGGTCTGTTCATCCATGAGTTCACAGTTTTTAAAGTAGTCAAAGAGCTGTTCAAAAGAGGCCAACTCTTCAATGAAATCTTCCTCTGATGCATCTAGAAGCTCCTCTTTACTCAAGGGGCGATATCCATAGCGTTTTTCCTTGGCCTTTATGGCACTGGGATCAAAAAAGTCCTCATAATCCGCCGCCAAAATATACTCTTCTTCCCCCACATCCACGGAAACATATCGATGATGAAGGATCATCTTATAGGAAAGCACCCGGTTGAAGAAGGTGAAGTCCATGTTGCCATGGTTTGTATGGACCAGTTCAAAGAGCTTCTCTAAGGAAATAGCGCCATAATAGTATAGTGCCCCTTTGATGATTCTTGCAGCATCATCCAAATACCCAGAAAACCCTAGCCGCTCTGGCTGTAAGTAGTCTTCAAAAAGCGTCAAAAATTCTTCACTGACACAGGCCTCTAGACCACCATCAGGCATCTCTTCCAAGTCTGGATAAACAATGGCCAAATCAAAGAGTCTTTCAAAGGTCTCTAAGACGTTTAGATAGTCATCGGTGACTTCATCTTCCATGGGGCCCACGTAGAAGTTCCCCTCTTGGGCCTTCATCTTCAAAAGCATTCGAAGGTCTACTTCAGAGAGCATGTAGAACATTTCAGAAAGGTAACTTTTTTGCGCCTCCAGTAGTCTTTCTCGAAGCTCCGCTAAGGACGCTCCCTCCTCCACATCCACATCCAAGTTCTCCAGGGCTATGATGAGGCCTTCCTCATCATAGGCTGCTAATATCTCTTTCATGGTCTTATATCTATAGTTCATACATTTCTCCTCTTTGACCCTTTCATAGGCATCTGCTTATTTCCTCCATTTTACCTGATATTTCTTTTTTTAAACAGGGGTATTTAT